>JAUXSL010000027.1 GCA_030679975.1 Actinomycetota bacterium | reverse complement strand
AGCGACCTCCCGAAAAAACCGACCCTCGGCTTTACAATCCCAATCTTTGTTGGATTTCCACGACACTTAGTCCTGATATTTCCAGCGCTTTTCGGCGGCCTGTCTGGCCTGAGCGCAGTTTGATCTTGGACTTAGGAATAGACAGCCATTTGGAGAGCGCCGCAACAAGCTGTTCGTTGGCTTGGCCTTCAACAGGCGGCGATGTGACTTTGATTTTTAGAGCGTCGTCGTAGATGCCGACCACGGCGTCACGGGACGCTTTAGGTTGTAGCCAGACTTTTAAAACAACTTGACCGCCGGACTCTTCGACCCAGGCCAATCGGCACGCTGTCTTAGGCCGGCTCGCTGCTACCGTCGTTCGGCGCTTTTGGCTGACCGTCGTCCGCCGCGGGGCCGGGAAACGCCGACCAGTCGTCTTTCTTCTCTTCTTCGTCAACGCCCAGGTCATCGTCGAAAAAGCTCGACACAGGGAGGGTTGCCGCTTCAACCGGTTCCTGAGGCGCTGACCCGCTGAAAACATCGAATACCGGAACTTCCGGATCGATTGTTTCGGAAGGCGCCTCAGCCACGGCCGTCAGAACTTCGACACTTGTCTCGGCCGGGTCTACCCGTGGCGGAGAAAAAGCGCCGAACGAGACTGATATCTCACTGACGCCGCTATCGGCGACGGGTTGAGCCGCAACATTATCTTTCACTTCAGGTTCTTGTGGCGGCTTTGGATCCGGCTCTGGCTCCGCCTCCCGGTCCTTTTGTTCCGGCGCTAAAAGAGGTTCTGGAGCTACCCGCTCGGAGATCTCTGGAGCTACAGGCTCAGGTATATCAGGAATCTCTGGCATGACCGGCACTTCAATGGCCGGCGGGGACTCGCCGCTTTCGACCTTGCCGATCACGTCCAGATACTGAGTCAGCAAATGTTTGAATTTGTCGCGAAATTCCTTTTCCGCGCTCTTGAGGTCGCTTAATTCGTTTTGCAGGTTCTGCTTCTCCGTCAACACCTGCTGGATAATTTCCTTGGCCTTAAGCTCGGCGTCCCTGACTATTAATTCCGATTCCTTCTGGGCGTTATTTTGGACGTCGTCAGCCGCTTGCTGAGCGGTTAGAAGCGCTTTTTGGAGGGTATGCTCAACGCCTTCGTACTGCTTGACCTTCTCTTTCGTGCCTTCGACTTGCTCTTTAAGTTCGATGTTTTCCTTAAAAACCCTTTCAAATTCGTCAGCGACTTGATCGAGGAAAACATCTACTTCCTCCTCGTTGTAGCCACGAATGGCCCGTCGAAACTCTTTGTGATGAATATCGAGCGGTGTTAGCTTCATCTAACTCCCTCCTTAAACGTCCGTTTAAGCTCCTAAGATTTGCGTCAAAACTTGAATCACGACCGGTCTTAATAAGCCCAAGACAAAAAAAGCGATTATCGGGGAGAAATCAATCCCCATGCCGCCAATATTCGCCATCGGCAACAGCCTTCTAAACAAACCCAAAAACGGCTCAGTCACGTCATATATAAATCCTACCCCCGTGTTCAAGCCCGGGCTATCGGGCAACGGTATCCACGACATGATTATCCTGGCCAAAAGCAAAAAACTATATATTTGAAAAGCTTCGTCTACTAGTGCAATAATCGGCAACTATCAATACCTTCTTTATCAAAGAGCTGCAAAAGAGTCTACCATACTAGCCCAGCCGGGTAAAATCCGCCAATTCCCCGGCCCTGTCTAATGCTGCCCGCACCGCCCGGCTAATGATATTCTTGAAATCGGACGAGGCAAACACCCCTAAAGCAGCCTCCGTGGTGCCGCCCGGAGAGGCCACGGCCTGTATTAATTCGTCCTCACTCCGCTCTGTTTCAGACAATAACGCCGCGGAACCGATAAACGTCTGCCGGGCCAGAGTCAACGCCATCTCGCGGGTCAGGCCCGCGTCTACTCCGGCCTCGGCTAATTCCCGGACAAATAGAAAGAAATAGGCCGGCCCAGAGCCGCTGACGGCCGTAACGGCATCGATAAGATCTTCGTCAACATAGATAACTTCGCCGGCTGACCTTAAAAGCCGATCGACAAAAGACTTTTTCTCATCGGCCAGCCCGGGCGGGAGCGCCGCCGCCGACATCCCCCGGTTTACCAACGCCGGCGCGTTAGGCATGACCCTGACTATGGGTACCCCCGGCCCCGCCAGTGCTTGCAAGCGGGCCACGCTGACACCGGCCGCGATCGATATCACTGTCTTTTGCGGCGTCAAAGCCGGCTTGAGAGCCGAGACCACCTCGTCTATCTGCTGGGGCTTGACCGACAGAAGGATATATTCCGCTGCTTGCGCGGCGTGGAGCGAATCGGTCGTCGTCGCTACTGAATAACGCTGATTGATGAGCCTAAGGCGGTCTTCGTTCACATCCGCCGCTAATATATCGTCGGGCGCCAGCGTGGCTCCCGACAGGATGCCGGAAATAAGCGCCTCGGCCATCCGGCCCGCCCCGATTAGACTAAGTTTTGCCACTTAAAATTGGTTGAAGATGAAGCCGCGCTCGCGCAGCCGCCGTTTTTCTTCCGCGCTGACCTCGACGTTGCTGGGCGTGAGCAGAAAGACTTTTTCGGCTATGCGCTGCATGCCGCCGCCAAGCCCATATGTCAAGCCGCTGCCAAAATCGATAAGCCGTTTTGCCAGCTCGGCATCGATCTGCTGCAAGTTAACGATCACGGGCTGTTTGGCCTTAAATTTGTCCGCGATCTGTTGGGCGTCGTTAAAACTTCTCGGTTCGACTATGTTGACACGCACAGGCGGCGCGCTGACCGGACGCAGGGCCGCCCGTTCCGCCCGGCTCAGATCCGGGGTCCTGGTTATCTTCCTGACTGTGGATGTGGCGCTGTTATATATTCTGTCGTCGTCATATTCGTCATATTCGTCATCGTAACCTTCTTCTTCCGCCAGGCCGAAGTACGACAATGCTTTGTTCCATAATTCCTTCATCGCGCCTCCCCTTAGAATGCGGCCGAAAACCCCGTCTGCCGCGTTATCCTCCGCCTCGCTTCGGTCACGTAATCGCACATACGCTCCCTCACCTCGGCGTTCATCTGCCTTGCATCCGGAGCTTTGGGCCGCATTCTATTGTGTCTCTGGGGCAAAAATCGCCCGGCCGACCCGGATCATGTTGGAACCTTCCTCGATGGCGACTGTGAAGTCATCCGTCATGCCCATCGACAGCCAACGCAGCCCCCAACTGCCAGTTAGAGTATCGTACACTTGCTTTAGTTTAGCAAATATCGGCCGCGCCGACTCCCGGTCCGGGGCCGGCGGGGCTATCGTCATTAAGCCCTCTACATCAATATGCTTCAGATTATCGAGCTTGGCAACCAATTTTTCCAGGTCACTTAAGGCTATGCCTTGCTTTGTCGGCTCCTGAGCCACATTTACCTGAATGAGAACCGGTTGGACCAAGCCGGCTTTGGCCGCCCGCTTGTCTATTTCCAAGCCCAGCTCCAGATCGTCGACGGATTGTATCAAAGCGACCGTCCCAACCACCTGCTTGACCTTGTTTGTCTGAAGCCTGCCGATAAAATGCCAATTGGCTTGATTCTTGATTTGCGCTTGCTTTGCTAAAAGCTCCTGGGCCTTGTTCTCGCCGATATCCGTCGCGCCCGCAGCCAATGCGGCGGAAATCGCCGCCACTGATTGATTTTTTGTGACTACCACCAGGCGGATGTCTTCAAGCCGCCGCCCCGTCTTGCCCGCCGCCGCCGCGATTTCGGCGTTGACAGCCGCGAGGTTTTCTCTTATCCGCTCCCCTACCACTCTTCCATCTTACCTGTGACCAGGTAACTGACTCGCTCGCCGATATCGACCGCGTGATCGGCGATACGCTCGAGAAACCGGCTGGCCAAGACCATATTGCTGGCCCACTCGAAAAAATTCTCGACATCGGATACCTTGGCTAATTCTTTAAAGAACTTCTTGAATAGCTGGTCGATCGGCTCATCCAGCTGGGGCAAAGCGCGGGCGAGCTCCAGATCCCGATCGACAAAAGCTTTAAGGCTGGCGTGGACTATGCCTTGTGTCTGCCGGCCCATCTCGGAGATCAGCTCCAAGAGTTCCGGTTGACTCTCCCCCGTGGATGTCTTTTTTGTCGTCTTAGCCATATTGAGAGCCAAGTCGCCCATCCGCTCAAGGTGAACGCTGATAAACAAGATTGAAAATATGAGCCTTAAGTCACGCGCAACCGGACACTGCCTGGCCACAACCGACATGCATTGTTCTTCGGCCGCCAAAGCCCGGCGATCTATCTCATCGTCGCCGATGATGACTTCAGCCGCCAACCCCAAATCGCCCGTGACAAGGGAATTGACGGCATTTTCAATTGATGTTTCAACAAGCCGGCCGATGACGACAACCTCGTCTTTTAGATCTTTTAGCTCTTCGTGAAAAGTCCGGCGCACTAGCCCTCCAAAATATTCGCCCAATTGTCATTCTACCACCAGTTGGTTTGAGGCGTTTTTAATCGCCGCCACCGCCGCCTGCCGGCCGGTCACTCCGTCGCGGCGCCACGAATAGAATAAATCCGGATTGTCGCGCGTGCAAAGTGCAAGTGTCTGAATGTTTTCCGGCCGCAGGCCGGATTCGATGAGAATCGACTTATTTAGCCGCCCTAAATCCAAACTGGGCCGGTCCGGCGCCGCGGCTAAAGAGAATTTATCCGCGAACCGCGAGTAGAGGTCGGCGCCGACTTCAAAGCAACACTCTCCGATATAC
Organism: Actinomycetota bacterium; assembly: GCA_030679975.1. Classification (GTDB taxonomy): domain Bacteria; phylum Actinomycetota; class Aquicultoria; order CAJVYJ01; family JAUVQD01; genus JAUXSL01. Next base: position 72,632 of record JAUXSL010000027.1, on the reverse strand, counting down.
GGGCCAAAGCGCGCTTCTATTGCGGCCGGGTTGGCGCCGGCGCCAACCATGGCGGCAACAGCGTTGGCCGCGATCATGTCAAAAGTGCCGCGCCAACCCGCATGGACCGCCGCGACAACTTTATGCCGGGCGTCGGCTAGGATTATGGGCAAACAGTCGGCGGTCAATATCACCAAAGGAACGCCCGGGATATCGCTGACCATGCCGTCGGCTCGCGACGGCTCAGAAGCATCCGGGCCGGCGCCGGCCCCCACTTGTGACGGGTCTATGCGGATGACGTCGGCGCCATGGACTTGGTCGACAAACGTCAGCCGTCCGGGTTCAACGCCAAGCGCCTCAGCCAGCCGGCGGCGGTTGTTTAAAACGACCGCTTCTTCGTCAAGAGTATGCAGCGCAAGATTGAGCGAGTTGGTAGTAAAAGCCGCCAGTATCCCGGCCCGCTCCAGCTCTTTATCGATAAAGAGCTTTACGCTTCCTCACTAAGATAGAGCTCCTCGGTATCGGGGTTGTATCCCAACAATTCCGCATACCGACCCCAGTCCAAAACCGTATTTAGTTGGCGTTCGGATTCTTCCGGGGAAAAATGGTCCTCGAATAATTCAAGAAAGAACCCGCGAGACTGGCGCTTATCCCGCCTGTCCCGCAAGATTGCGACTATTTCCGTGAAAATGGGCCGGCACATCAAGCGGCCCTTAAGAAGTTGCTTGCGCCCGTCGACATCGGCTTCGACGATCTCTTTGCCGAGTCCGGTCATGGTGATGTCCCCCTCTTCCAGCTGGACAAAGCCGAGAATCTCGGCTGCCTCCATGACCGGCAGAAGGTCGTCCAGCTCGTAGTTGAGAGACCGGGCAAGCTTAAATATGTCTTCTCGACCGCTCAGATCGTCGAGAACTTCCAACAAACCGAAGATTGTGCTTATCCCCGCGTGAGGTAAGCCGGCAGATTCTTCCATCGTTTACTAGTCTTCCTCCCCAGTATTGTTACGCAGTTTATCACCTGGCGTCAAATCGCCTCACCCTTCGACTCCTCGGCCCGGCGGACGATGAGTGAATATATCTCATCGGTTACTTGCATAAACGCCTCCTCTTTCATGTTTCTCGGTCGCGCCAACGGTACTTTTATCTCGCTGATGACGCGGCCGGGCCGCGTCGACATGACGATTATCCTATCGGCCATGAAGACCGCCTCTTCAATGCTGTGCGTGACCATTAAGATGGCCCTCAAGGGCAACGTTTTATCTTGCCAAAGATCTATCACTTCTTCTCTCAGGTTTGTCGCCGTTAAAGCGTCCAGGGCGGAAAAGGGTTCATCCATGCAGAGCAACTCCGGCTCAACCGTGAGCGCCCGCGCCAGGCCGACACGCTGCTTCATACCCCCGGACAGCTCGCGCGGGTATGCCTCTTCCTGACCGTCGAGCCCGACTTTATCGATATAATAATTGGCCTTGCGCTCATACTCCGGCTTGGGCAAGCCCAGCGCCTCCAGGCCTAAAGCGACGTTCTGCCGGACGGTCAGCCAGGGAAACAGGGCGAACGACTGAAAGACCATGGCCGCCTCGCGGTTAATCCCCGATATCTCCTTGCCCTGGTAGAGAAGTTGTCCGGCGGTCGGCACCGAGAGACCTGTCACCATCTTAAGTAAAGTGCTCTTACCGCAGCCGGAAGGACCGACCAGACAGACAAACTCGCGCGGTTCGACGGCGAAGGATATCTTTTCGAGGACCGTGACTTCCGTCTCCTCGAATTGGTAACTTTTTGTGATGTCGTTCAGTTCCAATAAGCTCATATCAGTATTCAATAGTAAATCGTCTGGCCGCTTCATTGTAAAGGCGGCGCCAGAAGAACCTGTTTATAATCGCGATCACCCCGACCATGGCGACCAGGGCCAAGACAATCAATTGGCTGTTTCCGGTAGAGAACATAGCCTTGTCTAAAAACGCGCCGATGCCGAAGACCGAAAATGTCTTGCCCTGGAATTTAAAGTACTCAGCGATGATCAAAGCATTCCAACCGCCGCCCCAGGCGGTAACGCTGCCGGTGACAATTGAAGGAAAAATAGCCGGCAAAACTACTCGCCGCCAGTAAAGCCAACCCCTTAGCTGATGTATCTTGGCTACTTCTTTCATGTCGTTGGGAATAGCGGTCACCCCGGCCAGCAGATTAAAGAGAAGGTACCATTGCATGCCGGTAAGAACGAGGAGGACCGCCACCAGGTTGAGACTGCCGGTATATGTGACTATAAAAACAGCCATCAATGGAAAGATGGCGGTGGCGGGCACCGAGGCCACGATCTCAAAGACCGGCGTCAACACCCGGGCGGCCCGGGGACTATGGCCTATCTTTACCGCCACCGGTATGGTCCAGGCCAGCGCGATTATATAAGCCACGAGCAGCCGCAGGCCGGAAGCGGCCAGCGCACCCGGTATCTGATACGCCTGGGCGGGAATCGGCGTTGAAAAGACGCTTACCAGCGCCCGGGCGGCCAAGTATATCAAGTAGGCGAATAATATCGCGAACACGGTCCAAAAGAACCGTCGCCCGTAAGGACGGGCCGTTCTAAAAACAATATTGCCCCTGATCGAGCCGGTGACGCTCGCCGTCAGACCGGCGATGAGAGCGCCCGGGCTTTTAAACAGCATAAAAGCCCCGTGAAACGTCCGGCTCACCGGTTTGAGCGATCTGACGCGCAAGAAGAGACGCAGGAGAATCGACCGGTGATACCGCTGAGTGACAACGGCGGCGGCGAATTCATACCGGAATTTTTGCGACCAAACAGTCAGCGGACGCCATAACATGACATCCATGACGACAATTATGAAGATGAGCACTGCCAGCCCCAGCAGTGTCAGTCCCGTCTCCCCTCTTTGCGCTGTCCGCATAAGAAAACTTCCGAGACCCGGCAGACGTAAGTTGACCGACCCGATAGTGATGATCTCGGTCGCGACCAGGAAATACCAACCACCCGCCCACGATAGGATGCTGTTGTAGACGAGCTTGGATGTGCAGGCCGGCATCAGCAGACGCTTAAACCTCTCGACTCCGTTCAGGCGATAAACATTGCCCGCGTCCCTGACGTCTTTTGGCATGGTTGTCAGCGATTCATAGACACCGAACGTCATATTCCAGGCCTGGCTGGTAAAGATGAGAAAAACCGATGCCATCTCGACCCCGATACGACTCCCGTTCATCAGATTGACAAAGAAAAAAACAGCGGCCGGGAAAAAACCCAAGACAGGCACCGATTGTAAAACATCCAAGATCGGTAACATCACCTTGTCCGCCCTGCGCTTTAGAGCGGCCGTCATGCCGTAGACGATGGAGAAGATAAAGGCCAAGATGTAGGCGGCCAGCATGCGACTGAAGGAATAAAACGCGTAAGCCGGCAGATTGGAGACCTCAGTCGGCAAGTCCGCGACGCCGCCGAAGTGAAGCTGCTTCTGGAGTACAACAAAGAGGGCCCCGAATAAAAGGATTATGAAGATAGCCGTTGAGGCATACTGCTTGATTTTATCCGTCATGGTCGCACCTACCGCCCGAAAACCTATCGTATTCTAACAACAAACCGGACAGGTTGCATAATTAAGCCCTCATGCTGTATTGTTTCTAATTCGAGGAGGTAATTCAAACAATGCCGACGTACGGATATAGATGCCAAAAATGCGCGAACGAGTTCGATGTGGTACAAAAAATGACAGATAAGCCGGTGACTAAGTGCCCGAAATGCGGCGGACCGGTCAAGCGGATGTTCCACCCGGTGGGAATAATCTTTAAAGGCTCAGGTTTTTACACTACCGACAATAAGAAAAAATCGACCAACCCGGTGCCGACTGAGACCAAATCGGAAACTAAATCCGATACTAAACCGGAAACTAAGTCAGATAACAAGACGGAGAAGACGGGGTCGGCTGTCGCATAAATCACCCGGCCGAGCAGCTCTATTTTTTGCCCTTGACACGGTCGCTCTCAATGGATGTTATGCGGTTTCTTTATCAATTTGTTGATATGCGAGGTCTGGAAAATGCGCGGTCTTTTTGGCGTTATGGACTGTCTCACCGTCGGGCAATAAAACCACTCGCAAATACTTTTCTTGCTCGGCAACCTTGGCCCATTTTCATATCCTGCCATCTGATTGTATTTCAGTACGCACCGGTTTGTCGATTGCGAACTGAATCCAGGCCTCTTTTATTCCGGCTCTTCCGGGCTTATTTCTCGTGTACAAGAAGTATTCTGTATATTTCATTTTTTATCTCTCAAACGTCACAAGCAACTCAGCTTTTTACGTCAATGAGTTTCCCGTTTACAAATTTATGAATAATGCTGGCGACATATGTCTGGTAGGGCAGACCTTCCGACACCGCTTTTCTTTGCAATTCAGTCAGATCTCTTTCGGAAATCCTTATATTCAATCGTTTGTCTTTTTTCAGAGTATTTCTTGCGTAGGTCATTAGCTCCGCTTTTCTTTTTGCTTGGTTCTTCACGGGAACCCACTCATCTCTTTCAAAACTATCTAGTATTTCTTGTTCTTCTTTGGTTAGTTTGGTTTTCATTTTCTTCCCCCAAGATAAATCTCTGTCGCTTTCCTGCTTGGAATTATAGTCTTTAAAAATATTTCATCTTCATTCTCAATATAAGGAACAAGATATGCGTAATTGTTTATTCCGATAACCATTATTCTTTGTCCCATATATCTTTCCTGATTCGGATGTTCATAGTCATCTAGCAGGTCGCCCTTCTCGACATAATAAACAACGTCTTCAAAACAGACGCCTCTTAGTTTCTTGAGTCCTAGGCTTTTTTCCGTGTTCCAGTTTATGTGCTTCACTTTATCAAATATAGCACAATGTGTGCATTATGGCAATTTTTCTGACATTCTTTTGATCCCCTTTAATTTAACGCCTAACGGACCCGCGAGCTGAGCCGCGGCGGCATAATGCCGGCTTTTTCGGCTATTATGCCGACATCGGCTCCAGATCGCTGTTATCCGGCGCGAGTCAGCGAGGCCGGAGAACAGCGACCGATTCCAGCTCGCGGGTCCGTTCCCCGGGCGCGCAGCGCCCGGGGAACGCCCAAGCTCAGCGGTTTTTTAAACGGCATGATTTTGGCCGTTTAAAAAATCCGCTGGAGCGCCTTGTTAGCTTCGGCTTTTTATCATCAATTCGTCGACGCCATTATTTCGAACCGTCTTAATGAGTTGTTGCGCGAGAAAGAATCCATATATTCCAATAGCAATCCTAAATACGGACAGAGACGCCATGCCAACAATAGGCTCGTTAAAGCGTAGCGCACTGATGGCTTGCGCACCCGCAGCAAATATTACAACAACAAACATGACCTGCATGAATCTAAACCAAAAATTAAGATCGGTTTCTGGATTTGCGCCTTCACGCCATGCATTTTTATTAACACCCCATAAAACAAAAGCGACGCAAAAGAAGGCGAGAAGCGTTGATGCCATAAATTCACCTGCGTCATTTCCAATTACCCGATGAAAAAGACTGAACTGGTTTACTTGCCAAGGCACACCGAAGACCGCTCGCTTTATCCATAGCAAAAAGATTGCAATTCCAAAAACCCATTGCAGAATTACGAACTGATGATCTTGATAATATGCTTTTTTGCTGCTCGTCTGTTGATTAGTCATTTTTAAAGCTAACAGTGTTTTTTATCTTTCTTCTATATTTTATCTCGTTTTAGACAATTATGCTCTTGAATGGGAAGCATCCAAAACTCTGTGGTGGAATGCCGAGGGCAAGCTTTTAGTGCGACTGTGAGCCACATGAGCCGGAACCGAACGGAGGAGCGGCGGCAAGCCCGACCCGCTTTTATGGAGGGCTTTCACCCTCCGGAGTGAGGTGGAGGCCATAGTCGCGAACTGGAGCTAAGAAAAGCTTGCCCTCGGCCCAGGAGGCAAAACCACAGAGTTTTGGATGCTTCCTCTTGAATGGGCAGGAAAATAGAGCTTACTCGAGTTGAGTCGTTTCAGTGATGATAATAGTAAATAATTATTAATATGTTGAATAAACGTAATAGTCCCGCGAAATTATTATCAAGCTGAAAATCGTTTTAAAGTTCATATGAGATTGCCGTTTGTGCAACAGGCTCTTAAGCGTAAGTCATTTAGGTCGCTTGTAGGTGCTTTCTCCTCGCTTGTCTACTTTAAGAATGACTATTAAACTCTCGTCTTGGTAGATTTCGTATATTATCCGGTAAGACCTCACCCGCACGCGCCAGACTGACTTCTCGCCGATCACTTTCCGGACGCCGGGCGGGTAAGCATCGTTTTCCAAAGAGAGGACCGCTGCTTCGACTAGGGGCACAATCTGGGATGGGAAACGCTTGATATCCCGCTGGGCCGCGGGTGACAGTTCAATCCGATAAGCCATCTTATGCTTTGCCGGCTTTTAGGTCCTCAAAGAAACGACGAGCTTCCTTGCCGCCGTGTTTCTTATACTCCGCGCGCGCCTCTCTAATTTCCAGCCGCAGCGCTTCATCTTCTCTAGCCTCAAACCACTGGCGCAGGGCATCCGCCACTATATCTTTTGCGGGCCGGTGCTGTCGCGCCGACTCGACCTTCAGCGTCGTATACAACTCATCGTCGTCAAAAACCACGGTCATCCGCTTGGACACATACACCTCCATACGCCTGTATGTCTATATGTCCAATATTATTGCCGAGATGTAGAGTTGTCAATAGAATGCCGAGGGCAAGCTTTTCTTAGCGACTCGTGAGCCACCCGGGGTCCCCGCAAGACGGACTTTGTCTTGTGGGGTGGCGCATGAGCCGGAGCCGAACGCAGGAGCGGCGGCAAGCCCGACTTACAGCTCTTCTTCAGCCGGGCCCCGGGTCATCAATTCCTCGACGCAATTTTTGGGGTCTTTGCCGAGGTAGATCACATCATAAACAGCGCGGCTAATCGGCATGTCCAGATCATGGGTTTGCGCTAAGGCGCAGACGGCCTCGACGGTCCTTACCCCTTCAGCCACCATCCCCAGCTCCGCCTGGGCTTCACCGACCGCCTGCCCTCTAGCCAACCGCTCGCCTACCGCCCGGTTGCGGCTGTGCCGGCTGGTGCAGGTAGCTATCAGATCGCCGATGCCGGCCAGGCCGGCGTAGGTCATCGCTTTAGCGCCCATCGCCACGCCCAGGCGCGTCATCTCGGCTAAGCCGCGCGTCATCAAGGCCGCCTTGGCGTTGTCGCCATAGCCGAGTCCGTCGGAAATACCGACGGCGATGGCGATGACATTCTTGGTCGCCGCCGCCATCTCAACGCCAAGCAGGTCTTTATTCGTGTAGACCCGGAAGGTCGGGGTCATGAACAGCTCTTGAAGCTTGGCCCCGATAGCCGGATTTTCAACCGCGATCACCGTGGCGCAGGGGATATTCAGACTGACTTCTTCGGCGTGGTTCGGACCTGAAAGCGCGGCCACCGCCGGCCCCGGCAGCACCTCTGTGATGACTTGGCTCATCCGCATCAGCGTCCCGGTTTCCAGCCCCTTGGTAAGACTGACGATTATCTGCCGGTTGTCCAGGTGACCTGAGATCGAAGTCGCGATGGTCCGCATGGCCTGGGATGGAACAGCCATGACCACCACCTCTCTACCGGTTACCGCGGCCAGGATGTCCGAAGAGGCCAAAAGATTAGGTGACAGCTCGACCTCTTTCAGGTAACGCGAATTATGGCGCGTCGAATTAATAGCATCGACCAAAACCGGGTCGCGCCCCCACAAAACCACTTCATGACCGGCCCTGGCAAGCAGATTAGAGATCGCTGTGCCCCAGCTGCCGGCCCCGATGACTCCTGTGCTACTCATACCGGTTTATCCGCCTTTTGATCATATTTTAGCTCCTCGCCGGCGATCAAGCGCTTGATATTGGCTCGATGGCTGTAAAAGACCATGACCGAGGAGAGCAACGAAAATACCAGATACGTTTTGTTCGCGCCGTGATAGACCCACATCAGTGCCGGAAAAAGAGCGGCGATACTTAGCGACGCCAACGAAACGTATTTAGTGGCCGTCCGGACCGTCAGCCAGACCAGCAACAAGATAACCGCTATCTCCGGGACCATCACTAATAATGCCCCCGAGGCGACGCCGACACCCTTGCCGCCTTTGCCGCCAATGAATATAGAAAACATGTTCCCCGCGATGACCGCGGCCGCCGCGGCCACTATAAGCAAGGAATCCCGGGGAGTCCCGCCGACCGGAAACCGGACAACGCCGCTATAGACCGCGACCGGCGCCATTACCGCCGCCGCCCCTTTCATAACGTCAAGCGCCAGGACCAGAAAACCCGCGCGGCGTCCCAAGACCCGGCCCACGTTTGTGGCGCCGATATTGCCGCTGCCGTGGAGCCTGACATCGGTGCGCCAACCGATCCGGCCGACCAATAAGCCTGTCGGTACGGCCCCTATAAAATAAGCGAGCAGAGCTGACATGAGAACCGGCAAATCAATCGCCTTTCCGGAAAAAATAGTTTACCGGCGTGCCCGTGAGGTCGAACGCGCCCCGAAACTTCTTGTCGAAAAAGCGCTTGTAAGCATTGTCAACGATCTGCGGATCGTTCACAAAAATTAAGAACGTCGGCGGCCTTTCCTTCAGTTGGGTCATATATTTAAGCTTGAGCGCCTTGCCCTTCCTGGTCGGAACATGCTGCGTTCGCAGGCCGACCAGAAACTTATTCACGGCCGACGTGGCCAGCCGGCGGTTGAAAGATTGATGGACCTGATCGATGGCGGCGATGGCCCGCTTTATGCCCACTCCGGTTTGCGCCGATGTCTTGAGGACGATAGCGTATTCGACAAAATTAAGCTTATGCGCGACGGCGTATTCCACGGCTTCGGCCTCTTCTTCGTCGACGAGGTCCCACTTGTTCAGCAAGATGATAAGAGCGCAATGCTTCTCTTCCGCCAGCCCGGCTATTCTTTGGTCTTGGTCGGTCACGCCGACCGAGCAATCGACCACCAACATCGCGACCGCCGCGTCTTCAAGCGCTTTTATCGCTCTCAGCGTGCCGTAGTATTCCAGGTTGCCCGAGAGTTTTGCGATCCGCCGCAGGCCGGCGGTATCGACAAAACGATATTGGCTATTCCCCACCGCGACCATGGTATCGATGGCGTCTCTGGTGGTGCCCGGTATTTCGGAGACGACCGCCCTCTCGGCGCCGATGATGCGGTTAAAGACCGACGACTTGCCGGCGTTAGGCCGCCCGACGATCGCTATTTTCACTTGCTCGGTGTCGGCATCCTCCGGGGGCGTCTCCGGTAATCGTTCGACGACCATATCCAACAAGTCCCCGGTCATCAAGCCATGGGACGCCGATACCGGCACGGGATCGCCCAGACCAAGCCCGTAAAAAGGGATTATCGCCGCCTCGTTGGCCGGGTTGTCCACCTTATTAACGATCAGCAACAGCGGCTTACTGGTCTTCCGCAAGATTTCGGCGACCTCTTCATCCGCCGCCGTCAGACCGCTTTTGCCGTCGACAACAAACAAGATAATATCGGCCTCTTCGATAGCGGCCAACGCCTGCGCTTTGATCGCCTGTATCATCGGCTCTTGACCGCCCGGCTCGAGACCGCCGGTATCGACTAAAACAAACTCGCGCCCGCGCCAATCGGTCTCGACATAGTTGCGATCGCGGGTCACCCCCGCCGTCATATCCACAATCGCTTGTCTCGTGGCTCCCAGCCGGTTTACCAGTGTTGATTTGCCGACATTAGGGCGGCCGACTATCGCGGCGAGGGGCTTAGACATCCGCCAGCGCTTCCATAAACTTCCAGCCGGTGCTGGGAACGACAATGACTTCCGCCCCTGTCGAGCCGATGATATCGTCGACACAAAGATTATCGAGGAAGAGCCCATCGGGGTTTAAACAGACCCCCGGGAGCAAGACCGGCCCGACAGGTCCCGCCGTCCTTATCGCCTCGATAACATCCGCGCCGGCGAGCAACCCGGCCACTGAAACATCGCCGCCCAGCCAATTGTTATTTGCTGTTATCACTTCAACTCCCCGTCCCGTCGATCCGCTTATTACCGGAAGCACTGTCTTGAGCGCCTTGGCCGCCAGCGGGGCTGTGACCAAGTTTACCCGCCCCCCTGACCGGCGGCTGCCGCCATTTTGCGCCGCCCAGTCGTTTATCTCATCCATAAAAAGCCGAACCATACCGATGCCATTCTCGACCTGGGGGAAGTCATCATAATCCGGCTCACGCGGAATCTCGTCGCCCGTCATCAAATAAAACTCATCGGCGGCGTAGACCCATCGATAGCTTTTTTGCGCCAGCGCCCGTTCCTGCCAGGCGCGGACTTGACTTAATAAAGCCGGCGCCTCCGACCGGCTGAAGCTCCGAAGGTCCGGCAGGCCGCGCCGGTAACCGGTTAGACCGACAGGGACAATGCCGACCGAAGCCACGGCGTCAAAATCAGCCAGTAGAGTGGCCAGCGTCTCATCGAGGACGGCCCCATTGTTTATCCCGGGGCACGCGACTATCTGCACGTGGACCTCAGTGCCGGCGGCCAGCAACGCCTTAAGGTTGTCCAAGGCTTTGTCGACCTTCGGCGGATTGACCAGAGAGCGCCTGACCCGCGGATCGGTGCTGTGTATCGATACATACAGGGGCGATAGGCGTTGCTCCGCTATTCTATCCAGATCGGCCCGGCTTAAGTTGGTCAAAGTAATGAAATTGCCGTATAGAAACGAGAGCCGGAAGTCATCGTCCTTTATATATAGTGTCGACCGGCAATTTGGCGGCAGTTGATCGATAAAGCAAAAAGCGCAGTGGTTTTGGCACATTTTTTCCTTGTCGAACAAGGATTTTTCCAACGCCAAGCCGAGCGGCCGCCCATCATGCCCGCTTAGCTGAGCGTGGAAAGAGCGGCCCTCGCGGACGAGGGAAAAGTCGAGCTCATCAGCTTCCAGCGCGAGCTGGTAGTCGATCACGTCTCTGAGGATTTCCCCGTTCAGGGCCACCAGACGATCGCCCGGCCGGATGCCCGCCGCCTCGGCCGGACAGCCCGGCTCCACCACGGTAATCAAAACGGGGTCACACATCTCTCATCTCTTCAAGCCCGGCGATGACTTCTTTCAACAACCACTGGGGGGTAGAGGCGCCGGCGGTCAGCCCGACCACGTTAACATCGGCAAACCAGGCCGGCTCCAATTCCTTGGCGGTTTCGATATGATGGGTCGCGGTGCCGGTCGCCCGACAGATCTGGGCCAGGCGCGAGGTGTTGGCGCTGTTCTTGCCGCCGACGACTATCATCAGGTCGGCTTCCTCGGCCAACTTCTTGGCCGCGTCCTGTCGCCTGGTGGTGGCGCTACAGATCGTGTTAAAGACTTTTATTTCCGACACCTTAGCGGCCAGGACCGCCACTATCTGCTGGAAATTCTCCATTGATTGGGTCGTCTGGACGACGACGCCCAAGGGCTTGCGCCCTTTAATGCGCGCGGCATCGCCGGCTTTTTCCACGACCGTGGCTTCGCCCCGGGCATGGGCCAGAATGCCGGCGACTTCCGGATGTTCTTTTTCGCCGATGATGACCAAATTATAGCCGTCGCGTACCAGTTCCGCCGCCCGCTGTTGGGCTTTGGCGACGAACGGGCAGGTGGCATCGACCACAGCCAGGCCTTTCTCCCCCGCCTGCTCGATAACAAGCGGGTCGACCCCGTGGGTGCGCACGATTATCGTCCCGCTCGACGCCTCGTCTATCTGCTCGATGGGATTGACGCCCCGGGCGACAAATGACTCAACGACCTGGGGGTTGTGGATTATCGGCCCCAGGGTGAATATCGGTTTCCGCGTGCTCTCCGCGGCCGCGTCCGTCAGGCGCAGGGCTCTTTCGACCCCATAGCAATAACCGGCTTGGCCGGCGACTTTTATTTCCATTAGCTCATCCTTAGATTCCTGCTTTCGCAGGAATGACACTTAATTACTCAACATTCCTCTTAACTCGACCACAATCCGGTCGGTCAGCCGGGCTATGACTTCTTTTTTGTCTCCGGCTGTATCCGGCTTGATCGGCTCACCAAAGCTTACCACGATACGAGGCCAGCGTGGGAATCGCGCCCCGTCGGGCATGATCTTTTCGGTTCCGGAAATAGCCACCGGCACTACCGTCGCTCCGCTTTTATAGGCTATCAGGGCCGCGCCGGGAAAAGCTTCGCTTACCCCGTCTTTTTGTCGTGTTCCTTGGGGAAATATCCCCACGATCTCGCCGTCGGCCAGCGTTTTTAACGCCGTGTGGATGGCCCGGCGATCAAACTCATCCCGCTTGACGGGAAACGAGTACAGACGCCGGATGATCCACCCCAGCCCGAACATTTTAAATAGTTGTTCCTTGGCCATAAACCGTACCGGCCGCCCGGCCGCCAGGCCGATGACGACCGGATCGAGATAGCTGGCATGATTGGCGACAATGAGGACCGGACCGTCGGCCGGCAGTCTTGACGCGTCCTTAGCGGAAAACCGGTAAGCGACCCTGAATATCGGCCACAAGATGACCTTTACTACCTGGTAGAACATTCAGCCACCAGCCTTAAGATAATGTCCACGACATCGACGATCGATTTATCGGTGGTGTCGATTTCGCAAGCATCGGCCGCTTTTTCCAGGGGGCTTACCCGCCGGCCCGAATCAATCCGGTCCCGGGCGGCTATCTCCGCCTCGACCGCGGCGGCCTCTATTTCGAGACCTTTGCCCCTCAATTCGATGACTCGCCGCCGCGCCCGCTCATCGGCCCGGGCCGTTAGAAAAACCTTTACTTCCGCGTCCGGGAAGACGACGGTCCCGATATCGCGGCCTTCGACCACGATATCCCCGAGCCGCGCAGCCATCTCTCTCTGCTTAATGACCATATGGGCCCGCATTTGCGGCGCCCTTGACACGATGGATACCGCTTCGCCGACATCCGGCAGCCTGATGGCCTCAGTGACATCATGCCCGTCGATCAAGATGTGGGAATCCCGCAACTCGAGCCGGCTCTCCCCCGCCAATCGGCCGAGCGCTTCTTCATCGTGCAGATCGGCCTGGGTACGCAATGCGTTCCACGTGACCGCCCGGTACATGGCGCCGGTATCGAGATAGCCGTAACCAAGCCGCCGGGCGACTTCTTTAGCTACAGTGCTTTTACCGGCTCCCGCCGGGCCGTCGATGGCGATAATCATGGTTATATGATACATGATGAAGGATGCACGATGCACGATGCGAGCTAAACAAGAAGAGGCCGGGCAATTACTTTTGAAAAGCCGTTCGGAGGCCGAAGCGGGCATGGTCTTGCGGCTTAACAATGGTTAAGTCGCAAGGAGCGAGGCCGAGATGCGGAGCCGCGATTTCCTCGCCGGGGAAATCGACAGCGTCTTTTCGAAAGTCATGCCCGGCCTCTTCTATTGCCCTTGGATCAGTTTGAGCAACGTGTCTTTAAGTATCTTCTGTTGGCGGCCGTATTCGGCCCAGTCGCCGCTCTTTTGGGCTTCCTCGGCTTTACTGAAGGCGTCGCCCGCTTTTTGGATAAGCTGCTGGCGGGTTTCCGCCGTGGCCGGAGGAGCAGGCTTGCCCGGTGTCCGCGGGGCTGGAGCCGGCGCCTTCCCGCCGAGCAGGCTATTTAGAGCCTGCTCCAGAGTCGGCTCCATGACCACTTTGTCGCCAATACCGACCGCTATGCGTTTTAATTCCGGCATCTCACTCGATTCAGCTTGTAAATACAGCGGCTCCACATAAAGGATCGTCTTGCCGATCGGGACGACCAGCAGGTTGCCGCGGATCACCCGTGAGCCGCGCTGATTCCAGAGGCTTAGCTGGCGCGATATCTCCGGGTCTTGGTCGAGACGGGCTTCCACCTGCATGGGGCCAAAGACCAACTTGTCTTTCGGAAAAGTGTATAAAAGCAGTTGCCCGTAGTTGGGCGGGTCGCTGCGGGCCGCCAACCAGGCGGTCATATTACTCTTGTTTGACGGCGTATACGGCAAAATAAGGGCGAACTCCAAGCCGCGGTTTTCGCCCGGTAGCTGCATGACGACATAATATGGGTCCATAGCGACGGTCTGGTTATCGTAAATCTCATTAGGAATATCCCAAAGGTCTTCTTTGCGAAAGAAGACCTGCGGGTCGCCCATGTGAAAAGACCTATAAAGCTCAGCTTGAGCCTTAAAGAGCGCTTCCGGGTAGCGGATATGTTTTAGCAGACCCTTATTCATCTTACTAAGCGGTTTAAAGACGCCCGGGAAGGCTTTGGCGTAAGTCGCGATAATGGGATCCTTGGTATCGGCAATATAGAAGTCGACCGTGCCTTCATACGCATCGACAACCGCTTTAACCGAGTTGCGGATGTAGTTTTGTCCATTGCCTGACGGCGTCGCATACGGGTACTTGTCGGTCACCGTATAGGCGTCGACTATCCAATACAGCCGCCCGTTATTTATGACCATATATGGATCGGGATCGTAAGTTAAGAAAGGCGCAAGCGTTTCAAGACGCTGCCGGACGTTGCGGTAGAACAGGATCCGGGTCTTGGCCGTCACGGCATCGCTCAACATCAAATCAACCGTGCCGAACCGGTAGGCAAAGGCCAGCTTGGTCAGATAGCTGTCGAGCTTGATGCCGTCCTTGCCGTTATAATCCGTATACTTGTTCCGATCGCCGGCCGGATAGTCAAATTCCCTGGTCTTGGTATTGACAATGGCATAGTCGTCGGTCGCCTCGCCGAAATATATCTGAGGCTGCTTGATAGCCAGACTCTTTGAAGTCGACTGGGGCGGTATGTTCTTAACAAAGAATTCCGGCAGCCCCTCGCCCGCCACTTCATTGACAGGACTGACCACCGCGCCGTAGCCGTGAGTATAGACAAGGTGGCGGTTTATCCAGGAATTCGCTTGTTGAGGCAGTTGGCCGGCGATCATTTCTCTGGCCGACAAGGCCAACTGGCGGTAACGCCCGTCCACGGTATAGCGGTCAAGGTCGACATCCTGAAAACCGTAGTAGAGGCGTATCTCCTGAATTTGCTTGTAGGTCTTCTGGAGCGGGCGCCAATCCCAAAGGCGGAGACTGTCTATCGTCCCCTGGTTTTGTTCCAGCACCGCTGCGGAGAGCCCGGCTTCAGCCGGGAACTCCCTCTGGACGACCTTATCCAGCCCATAGGCCCGGCGCGTCGATGCGATGCTTTTGGAGATATAGGGCAGCTCCTTGGCCAATTCATTGGGGACCACCCGGAACTGCTGGACTACCGTCGGCAAGACTACCACTCCGACAATCCAGACTAACGCTATCCCCGCCGCCCCGACAATCGGCAATCTCCACCGGTTAGACAGCGCGTAGATGATAACCAGCGCGATCGCCGCTCCGGTAACGACTATCAGGACTTTATACGCCGGCAAAAGCACGTGGATATCTGAATAACCGGCCCCGTAGACAAGTCCCCGAGGCGAATAAACCAATCTATAGGCGGCCAACCACCATTGCAGGCCGACAACCCCCAGCAATAAGGCGACTAGAACAGACAGGTGGACTCTGGCTTTTGGATAGATCGCCGCCGGCCCCTGGCCGATGTTAAAGCTGCCTCTGATCAAATGAATGACGATCGTTGCGGCCAGGGCCGCCAATAAGACAAACCAGAGGTAGTTCTGGACGATCTCAACGACCGGCAAGGTGAAGAAGTAAAAGCCGATATCCCGGCCGAAGAGCGGGTCTTTAACCCCGGCGCCGGTATAAGAAAAGTACTTAAGCCAAGCGTCCCAAAACGCCCCCATTGAAAGAGCCGTAAAGAGAGCGACGGCCGCCGAGCCCAAATACCCCACTAAAGCAAAATATTGGTCGAGATATGCCCGCCCCTGCTGGATAAATCGTTCAAATTCGAGCCGGCGCGAGATGAAGTGGATGTTCGGTGAGAGGCGTTTGGCCAGCCAGACATTGAGCGCCAGGAGAATAAACGTGATAGCGCCGAAGGCGCCGCTGACCCCGAGGCGATAAGTCCAACTGGTTATGAAGATACGGCCGTAACCAAGCTTCATAAACCAAAGCCAGTCGGTGTAGGTCGTCGCCCCAATGAAAAACAGAACGACGATCGTCGCCAGAGTAATCCCTATGATCAGACGCAACCGGTTCATTCTTTAGCGATTCTATCACACTCGGCGCCCAGTTGCCGGAGCCGGTCGAAAAAATCCGGAAAAGAGACGTCGACGGCACCGGCGCCCGCGATAACCGTGGCGCCTGTGGCGCTCAAGGCGGCCACGGCCAGCATCATCGCCAAGCGGTGGTCGCCATGGCTTTCGACCGCCGTGCCCTTGAGCGGGGTCGGTCCGTCAATGATAAAGCCGTCGTCGGTCGGCGTAACTTTTGCCCCCAGCTTATTTAGTTCGGCGGCTGTCAGAGCTATTCTGTCGGTCTCCTTGACCCGGAGCTCGGCCGCATCCTTGACCGTCGTCCGGCCTTGGGCTTGGGTAGCCAGGAGCGCGACCAGCGGGAGTTCGTCGATGAGCCGGGGGATCATACTGCCGCCGATATCTGTCCCGACAAGGCGCGCCCGACCGATACCGACAGAGCCGACGGGCTCTCCGGCGACCGCGCCCAGCTCTGTGCTCTCAGGGGCCCCGCCCATCTTTTCCAGAACTTCGATAAACCCTGTCCGGGTTGGATTTAAGCCGAGGTTGATTATCTCGATATGTTCGTCCGCGACCAGCGCGCCCGCGGCCAGAAAAAACGCCGCCGAGGAAAAATCTCCCGGCACGCCGATATCTTTAGACTGAAATTGTGTTTCGCCGGTCACGGTAATATGCCGCTCGCCGCTGTGGCGGTCCGCTTCGACGGCTATCGCCGCCCCCAAATATTCCAGCATGATCTCGGTGTGGTCCCGTGAGGTCACCGGCTCGATAACCGTAGTTCGGCCTGACGCCGGCAGACCCGCCAAAAGCACCGCCGTCTTAACCTGGGCGCTCGCTACCGGCAAACGATAAACGATCCCCCGCAGCGGCCCCCCGGATACCGCCACCGGCGCCAATCGCCCGCCGTCGCGGGCCCAGACCTTGGCCCCCATCTCAACCAGCGGTTTTAAGACACGATCGACCGGTCGCTTGCGGATGGACCGGTCGCCTGTGATGACCGCAAAACCTTCCTGCCCGGCCAGAAGCGCCGGCAAGATCCGGAGCGCCGTGCCGGAATTACCCACGTCTAAGACATCATCGGGCTCCGCGAGCCCGGTCAGGCCGCATCCGCTAATAATGGCGTCTTCCCCGTCAAGCTCGATCTCCACTCCCAGACGCCGGAGGCAATCGAGAGTGCTAAGGCAGTCAGTCGAGGTCAATATATTTGAAATCCGGGCTCGGCCGAATGCCATCGCCGACAGGATGAGCGCCCTGTGAGTGATGGACTTATCTCCCGGTACCGCCAGGCGCCCGGATAGTTTTTGCGGACCGTTTATGAGAACGCGGTACGTCATCGCGTCCTTTCAATAATATGGAAACCATAATCCTTTAGTTGAGCTAGAGCTTTTAGCAGGTTCGGACTCTCATTTACCAGCAGCTTGACGACGCCCCGATCCCCGCTTAACGGCACTATCTGGATGTCCTCGATGTTGATGCCAAGCTGGCCGAAGGTCAAGGTCAACTGGCTAATCGTTCCCGGCCGATCGCTGACCGGCACGTCGAATTCCCGGTAGACTCCGGCTTCCAGCTCTCCCGCGGCCATCGAGGCGCGCCGGGCTCTGGCCGCTTCCAGCAGACCCAGTAGCTCCGACCGGCCGCCACGGGCGAGCAGGTCCCTGACATCCTGTAAGCCTGAAATGAATTGGTCGATGCTCTTGACGATGGCTTCTTTGTTATCAAAGCAGATATCGACCCACAATGACGGGCTGCCCGAGGCTATCCTGGTCAGGTCCCGAAAACCGCCGGCGGCAAAGAAAAGGCGGTTCTCAACCCCCTCTTCGACACTGGCCGCCAAGTTCACCAGGGCGGACGCCGTTAAATGTGGCAGATGACTGACGGCCGCTACCACTTCATCATGCTTCTTGGGGCTGAGCGCCATGACTTTGGCGCCCAGCTTAGTCAGCAGGGCATGAAGCTTTTGAAATGCCTCAGGGCTGGTCTTCGGAGTCGGCGTCAAGACATAGACGGCTTCCTGAAGGAGGGCCGGCGTCGCGGCGCTCAATCCCTCTTGTTCGGAACCGGCCATCGGGTGGCCGCCGATAAAGTTGACTTCCGGCGGAAAAAGAGTCTCAGCGACGGCGACAACGCTCGTCTTGGTGCTGCCGACATCGGTGACGATAGTCTGGGACCCGATGGCTCCGGCCACTTCAGCCATTACATTGGGGATAGCCGAAACCGGCACGGCTACAAAGACAAAGTCGGCGTCCCGGCAACCGTCCGCCGGGCCGGCGGCGGCTTCATCGATGACGCCGATCTCCAGCGCCGCTTGAAGGACCCCCTTGTCTATATCATAACCGGTGATAGTCGCTTGCGGCCACCGGGCCTTGATCGCCATCCCGATGGAGCCGCCGATCAAGCCCACGCCGATTATTGTGATACGTTGGGCTTCCATCAATTTTATATTTTCTTGCCGAGCACCGCGGCTATCGGTTTTATCATCGCCATCAACTCGGCAAAGGCCGGCAGATCAAGTGATTGAGGCCCGTCGCACCAGGCCTCTTCGGGATTGGGATGGACCTCGATCATCAATCCGTCCGCCCCCGCCGCCAAAGCCGCCAGAGACATCGGCGGAACCAATTCATTCTTGCCGGTGGCGTGGCTGGGATCGACGATTACCGGCAGGTGGCTTAGTTTCTTGACGATCGGTATCATACTTAGATCAAGCGTATTTCTGGTCGCCTTCTCAAAAGTGCGGATACCGCGTTCGCACAGGATGATCTGTGTGCTGCCGCCCTTAACGACGTATTCCGCCGCCATCAGCAGTTCATCGACCGTGCTGCCGAAGCCCCGCTTAAGAACGATGGGCTTGCCGGTGCGACCGGCTTCCAAAAGAAGAATAAAGTTCTGCATATTCCGGGTGCCGATCTGGATGACATCGGCATACTCGCAAACGATATCGACATCCCGGACATCAAGAAGTTCCGTGACTATCGGCAAGCCCGTTTCGGCACGGGCGGTCGCCAACATTTTTAGACCGGACTCCCCCAGCCCCTGGAAACTGTAAGGCGATGTTCGCGGCTTGAAAGCGCCGCCGCGCAGAAACGTCGCTCCGGCCTCTTTGACTTTGCGGGCCGCCAACTTCATCTGGGCTTCGGTCTCCACCGAACACGGCCCGGCGATAACAGCGAAATTATCGCCGCCGATCAAGTGGCCGCCGACGTCTATGACCGTATCCTCACCTTGAAACTCGCGGCTGACGAACTTATATGGTTTTTGGATAGGGATAATACTTTCCACGCCCGGCAACGCCTCAAGCGGGACTTTGGAAATGGCTTCACGCTCACCGATAACGCCGATAACGGTCTTAAACTGACCCCGGGAGAGATGCGCGCCCAACCCCGCTTTTTCCAACCGGTCGATGACGTGCTCTACCTGCTCTTCAGTGGCGCCTTCTCTCATAACGACCATCATCTTGCCATTCCTCCTTTGGTGGTTTGTGTTTTAGTTTTTTATAGAT
The DNA here is from genome assembly GCA_030679975.1 of Actinomycetota bacterium. Taxonomy (GTDB): domain Bacteria; phylum Actinomycetota; class Aquicultoria; order CAJVYJ01; family JAUVQD01; genus JAUXSL01. Next base: position 53,044 of record JAUXSL010000027.1, on the reverse strand, counting down.
TAGCAAGCATGAGCGAAAAAAACCAGCGCTGAGTTACGGGGGCGTCTTTAACGTCCCCAGAGCGTTTATCAGCACCAGGTTATCCTTGGGGCTGCCGAGCGTCGCCCGGATGTGGTCTCCGTGCCTGAACGCGCGGACGATGACGCCGTGCCGCGCCAGCCTGTCAAACGCCTCAGCCGCCGGCATACGCGGATCGAAATAGACAAAATTTGCCTGCGACGCCGCTCGCTCCAAGCCAAGCCGGTCCAGGGCCGATTCAACCAGCTCCCGCTGCGTCCGATTGACAGCGGCCCGCCGGCGGATTTCCGGTTGCCCGTCAAGGCTGTAATAAGCGCCGATCTGGCCGAGAAGGTTGACGTTGAACGGTTCGCGAACCTTGTCTATCGCCTCCACTACCGCCGGCGGCGCCATCCCGTATCCGACGCGCGCGCCCGCCAGGCCGTAAATCTTTGAAAATGTTCGCAACACAATGATATTTTCATGCTTGCCGCGCAGCTCAAGAGCTGTCCCATAAGTGAAGTCGGAGACAAACTCGTGGTAGGCTTCGTCGAAGCAGACCAGCACATGCCCGGGGACCGATTCCAAGAAAGCGCCGCAGTCGGCGGCGGGGACGACCGTCCCGGTCGGATTGTTGGGGTTGCAGACAAATATCAGCTTGGTCTTGGGCGTGATCGCCGCGGCCATAGCGTCCAAATCGTGCGCCAACCCCTTGAGCGGCACCTCTACCGCCATCGCGCTCATGATGGCGGTGACGATCGGGTAAACGACAAAAGACGGGGCCGCCATTATGACCTCATCGCCCGGCTCCAGAATGACTTGCGCCAGCAAACGAATGAGCTCGTTAGAGCCGTTGCCGACCATCAATGTTTCATAAGCCACGTCTAGATTGGCGGCCAGTTTGCTCTTGAGAAGTCGGCAATCCCCGTCCGGATACCGGTTGAGACCCTTTAGGGCCTGACCCATCGCCCTGGATGCCTGTCTGACCGGCGCAAACGGCGATTCATTGGAAGACAACTTAATTATGTCGCTTAAGCCGAGCTCCCCTTTTACCTCCGAGGCCCGTCTGCCCGCGCGGTACGCCTCAATTTGTTCAAGCGATTTCCTGACCCAATCCGACATTAACAACCCTTAATCTCGTGACAGTGCTCGCAAGGCAACCGCCGGCCGACTGTATCCAGATTATAATCGACGCCTTACTTCCCTCCTAATACGCGTGTTTATATTGATAGCTGTCATTCGGCCGCGTGTGACAGGTAGCTATGCAACCGCCGCCGGTCGAATCGTGTGAAAAAGCTGTGGTCCCCGAAGCTTCAAGAGGTTGCATAATCTTTATCAGATGGTCGGTAAAACTGCTGCCATGGGTTTCGTGGCATTTAAAACACCCGATTTTGTCCTTGCTTATGTGGTCGGCATGCCCGCCCGGACCTTGCCAGCGGCTACCTTCTCGACCTTCCTTATAGGTCTTTTGGTTGTGGCATTGGTAGCAGAGCTCGTCTTGGCGCCCGGCGTCGGCAAGCGGGCCAAACTCACCGGCCAGCATAGGGTTAAACTTGGACCCGTGCGGCCCGCGGGCCACACCCGGCTCCTTCCGATTGGCGTGACAATCGGAACAATACATTGTCGCTTTCTGGTTCCAACCATTAACAAAGGCCACCGATTTTATCCCGCGGTTTTTGCCCCTCGTTTCCACCGGATGGTATGAAGAATTGGCCGGATTAAACTTGATCGCGTAATCGGTCATGCCGGCCGGCGGCATCTTCACATATGAAGAATGGCACTTGAAGCAGATCTGGTACTCGCGCCCCGCGGCGTAGACCTCCGTATAACTCGGCGGCAAGCCCGCTCCGCCGTTTAGCGGCTCAACGCCGGGTACTCCCCTTAAAGCGCCGGAAACCCTGTTGGAAAAGAGTTCCCGCTTCTCCCTCTGCGATTCGTGGACATTATGACAATCGTTGCAATTTACATGCCTGTTTAATATGCCCAGCTGCGACGCCGTTTCAGCATCGCTGTGGACACTGAAGGTGCCGGCGCTATGGGTCGAAGGCAACCGCGACAACGTCAATAAATCGACCGCGCCCTTCGGGCCGCCGGGGCGGTGGCATTCATAGCAAAGAGCTTCGGAAGCGCTAAACTCCGAAAAGTAGATATACTTGCCCCCTTTGGCGCGAAAAGCGACCAACCGCGCGTTCGGGGACTTGTGCGGCTCATGGCAGGTCAAACACCCGGCTACTCTTTGATGCGCCGACTGTTTCCAACCGGTTTTTGACCACCCCGGAAACAACCGGGCGCTCTCCATGCTGGAAAAAATGACGTCCCTTGCCACAAACCTCTCCAAAGTCTCGGTCGCTTCCGGCCAGCCGGTCGCGCGATGACAGACAAGGCAAAAATCGCTTTTAGAGCCCGACCAAGACCGCCTTGTATTAGCCGGGTCGACCAAATACCCGCTTTTACTGTCCCCCGGTCGGTGGAGGCTGTGGCAGCTGGAGCAAACCATTGAGTCCAGTCCCGAGCGGCCGGTGTGACCATTATCGCTAACCAGGATCGGTGAATCTCCCTTGGTATGGCAACCGCCGCACCGCCCGATCTGCGAGCCGCCCGCCCGGTTGAGCTGTCCCCGGCTGAGCGCATGGCATGACCGGCAGAGCGAACTTCCGCTATCGTAGCCGGTAATGATGACAAGGCTGCCGGTCCCGTCATGACAGCGGCGGCAGTCGATCAACCCCATATCACTTTGGACCCGTCTTTCAATATGACATGACTGACAATTAACGACGCCGGCGACACGCGGCCGATGCTCCACCATCGGGCGCGCCGTGACGGTCGGATCCGCTCCCCCGATGGGACTCGGCAAATCGGCGCCGTTTACACCGGCGACCCAATAGTAATAGGTGTGGCCGGGCTCCGCGCTGTTATCCAAGAACCTGTTCATGCCGGGCGGCAGATTGACGGCGGCCGCGGTCGTCGAAGTTTCGAAAGTCATGGTTGTTTCCGTGCGCCACAGCCGGTAGGCCCTGATGCCGCTGTCCGGATCGTTGATCTTGGACCAACCGACAAGCGGCTTTCCCTCTCTCGTTGACAGATGTACTTCCGGGGCCGACGGCGGCGGAGTCAAGTCCGCGCGATTGACGACTAAGTATTGTCCGCTTGACGAGACCGGCCCGACTGTGACGATGTGAGTCAACGGATCGCGCGAATAAGTCACGTCCGCCAGTGGCTGCCACCCGCCTTCTTCCCTCCGCATTATCGTCGCCCCCATAGGGTCTCCGGGCAAGACTAAAGACAAGGTCTTAAGGTTGACGGTCGGGCTTGAATCCAGCTGAAAGAGACGCATCGGCGTAGCCGGCGCGCCTAACGCCTCCCTGGTCTTGATGCGCAGCGTCATCGGTCGCTCGATCTTCGGCACTTCCAGTCTCAGGGCGTCATTTGAGAGCGTCACGGTGGCCGGCTTACCGGGGGCGATTTTAATCAACGTGTTTATATCATCATTGGCGGAGACCGGCGAACCTTCACTTTCACTGCCTCCGGCATCGACCGCTTTGACCATGTAAAACCTTCGGCCCGGCCGTTCGTAGTCTTTGTCGTAGTAAGTCAAAGCCGTTACGGGGAGTTTGTTTACCAGCTCAAACGGTCCGTCAGGAGACGAGGCGCGATAAATGTTGTAGCCGCCCTGGACGGGCGGGTCGAAGTCGTTGCCCTTGTCGATTCCCAAAGGAGGCGACCACGACACCTTGTCGCCTTGCTCCGCCGCCGCCACCGTCAAACCTTGAGGACGAGCCGGCGGATGCGTCGACAGCCCGACCGTCTTGAATGTCCAGCCATAATCATGACCGATGGTGTTACCAAGCCGATCTTTGATGGCGCCGCTTAATATCACTCTATAGCCGGTCCCGTATCGCAAGAACTCAATGGGCGTGAGCGTAGCCGTCTTTGACAGCTGATCGAATGTGACCGCGGCCGGAACCGGATTTTTGTCGGGACCGATTAGCTTGAATGTATCGGTGGTTATCCCGGTTTCATCCAGGCTGATCTCTTCGAAATTGGCCGTAACCATCACTGAGATATTTACGTTTTCAACCTGATCGTGGGGATAGGTCGATGCAACCTTAGGGCCGCTTTTATCTAAGATGATCCTACCTTTGCTCCCAGCCTCCCCTACTCGGGAATAATTGCCGAGCGCGTCCCGCCACTGCCCGAATACTTCTTTTCGGCCTTCCTTTTTCGGCAAAGTAAAACTGGTTTCAGCGCTAAACGACTGCCACCGTTGAAATTTAAGAGCGGCAGAGTCGGCCGCGAATCTCATTTGCGTCGCCCCTTTAACCAGACTGGTTATAGTGATCGTATCTGAAGCGGTAACCGGCAGATCGTTCTGTAAGATCAAACGCTCGACTTGCGGCGGCTGGTTGTCCACCAACAGAGAAGTGCCGGCCGGTGTGGGGTCTTCCGCCAGAAAGCGATCTTTTGCCGCCGCCGTCACGACAAAACGGGCTCCGTCACTGCTCGGCAAAGGCCAACGCCACTCCCAGCCGGTCTCTTTTTGCCCCTTGCGGGCAAGCATAGCGTCATTCGCAAACGGTTCCGCCGTCCAGGTAGCTGAAATTGAATCCCAATAATGGCCGTCGCCGTCACGGACAAACACCGAAACCGCCCCGACCCCGTCCGGATCATGAGCGCTTCCTTCGATCAAGACCTTGGTCTTCCCCGACATCACTTCCGGCAAGCCGTCAATCTTTGTTTCCGGCGGGCTGGGCTCAACAGCCTGAAAGCTCCATGAGATGTCGTCGTCAAATTCATTGCCGGCAATATCTTTAATGCCCGGCTTTAGGTGGGCTGTGTATACTTGACCTTTTACCAAGGGCTCAGCCGGTGTGAGCACCGCTGTCTTTTTTTTGGGGTCGTAAGCGACCGTCGCGGTCGTCCAGCGACTACCTTGCGTGAGATAAAAAGTCGCGTCGGGACCAAATTCGCTCTTTAGGGTGGAGGGATCGATATCGCTGTCGTCGATAAACCCGGCGCTGATCTTGGCGCCGACACTGACAGATCGGGCCTCGGCGGGCGGCGCCAACCGGTTGACGGCCGGCGACGCCGTATCCAAACCGATCGGTCCGCCGTTTAAGGGAACCACTACCCGATTCCCGACGCTATCTAAAAACGCTCCGTAAAGCGTCTTTAGCCCGTCTCCTTCGGAGAACTGGAATTTGATTTTGTCGCGGTAGCGGATATTCTTGGCGGCGCTTAGACCTTGACGGGATTCGGCTAATTGTATCGTGGTAGCGCCGGAAGCTTCAAGGCTTAGCGTCGCTTCGCGGCTATTCGACCAACGCGCGCCCTCGACGTCGAACTTGGTGACGACCGGCTTGATGTTATCGATATAGATACGCGCGCCCGCCGGCTTCGGGTCCGGCTGACCTTGGCGGCTTACGGCCCTGGCTAATAGGAGAAGGCTGGCTCCGTCGCAGGGAGGCGCGGCTAAAATCTCGTCCCAAGCGAAAGTCGTCGGGCTCATTGGTATCAACGAGCTCTTTTGCCAGGTCGCCTCCGGCTTCCAGTCAAGAGTAATCGGGTCCCAAAACCAACCATCCGGCCGGCGCAATACCAGCTCAATGCCACTAAGTTCGCCGGATGTCAGACCGAAAGCCCCGATGCTGTCCGCGCGGCGATTGTGGCTAACCGAGACAATGGCTGTCTCCGCGGGCACACTGATAGCTTTATTGACACCGGCTTTGCCGGATGCGCCGCCGGCCATAAGAAGGTAGACCAGCGTTATCAAAAGAGGCCAAAATCTGATTTTATAGCGTTGTAAAGCTTTACTCACGCCTTATTGACCGCCGGCGCCGGCTATCTGAGCCTGGAGGTAGACGTTGCCCGGCTCGATCTCCAATCCCCGGCGATATGCCTCCTTAGCTTTTTCGATATCGCCTTTTAGGCGCAGAACATCTCCGAGCTCCGCGTAGATGACAGCGGCATAGAGGTCTTTGTCCGGCAATCGGTCGATCGCCTCCTGCCACTGGACGACCGCCTCATCATAGTGTTCCAGCTTCGTTAGCGATTTTGCCAATTCTACCCGGAAGAGCATAGATTCCGGCTTTAAAGCGACAGCTTTCTTGAGAAAAACGACCGATTCATCCCTTTTTCCCATCTGATCGGCGAGCAAGCCCAGTCTGTAAAAACGATCTCCATTTGGTGCGGAAGATCGATTAACGATATTCAATTCAGCGAATGCCCGCCAGCCGTCGCCTATCTGCCAATAAATCTGGGCCAACAGTTCCCGGGTACGCTGATCTTTGGGGGCCAATCCCAGATAGCGGTTGAGAAAATCTGCCGCCTGGTCGTACTTCTTGGCCCGATATAGTCTTTGGCCTTGAAGCTTGAGCCGGCCGGCCGCCGCTTTGGTTTTCGTTTCGGTGGAGCCAAAGAATCCCAGGTAACCGACTGCAAGGAGCACTATTAAGCCCCCGGCCAGAAAAACAAGAATGGCCCGACTCGGCCACGGTCTATATTTTTTCTTATGCGTCCGGCTGACGACAGCTTCGGATTCGGTGACGACGGAACTTCGTGCCATTTGCGCACCTCAAATTTAAAGTGCGGTAATTATACAGGAGAAAAGGCTTGTTTTGAAGCAGCTAGGGTTCTATGCGCTCACTGAGGCGCGGCGTTGACCTTGTCCAATTGCTTCTGGTAATAGTCCGCTTTGCCTCTGTTGCCGATTTCTTTGTAATAATCGGCCAGCGCGGATAGAGCCGGTTGCGTCGCGGACGCTAGCGATAATGCTGTTTTGTAATACTTTACCGCCTCAGCTTTTCTCTTCTCATCCGTTAAGAGTTGGCCATAGAGAAGATTGGCCGGAAGGGAGTAGGGCCGTTGCTTAAGAAGTATCTCATCTAATATCTTAAAAGCCTCTTGAGTCTGACCGACATAACTATACGAATTGGCCAAAAAGACACGATAATCGACTTCCGGCGGCTCCGCCAAACTGGCACGGCGAAAAGATTCAATAGCTTTCTGTGAACTATATGTAAAGGTTTTTTTATCTCTTTGTTGCACCGCCCCGCTTGCCCAGCGCATATAAGCCTGCCCCAACTCAGACATTATCCGCCCGTTCCCCGGATACAGCGAAATAGCCGTATTAAGATTGCCCAGGGCCAGCTGCTCTTGCCCACCGGCGGCAGACCGCAGACCCTTGATCAAATAGACATCGCCAAGATACATGGCCACGGCAAAGCCGGCGATAACCACGGTTACAACCACTACCGCCGCCGCCGCCGCCGCCAGCTTAGCCTCCTGCCACCGCTTCGATAGGTCCAGGAATCGACAGGCCGGGTCAAGTTTTAGCGTGAATCCGGTTACACACCCCATCAACAGCCAAAAAGTCGAAGTCGCGCCGACGATGCTGATCCCCACAAGCATGGTCGCTAAATAACCGATCACGGCGGCGATGATACAGCTTACCAAGAGATACTCGCTATCATCAGCCAGCCGGCGTCTGATTCTTAAAGCCCTGACTATCCAAGCGATAAAAAACCCATACAGCAATAGAGCCGCCATCGGGCCGCCGCCGGCCGCCAGTTGAATAAAGTAATTATGGGCGTTATCTGAGACAGTTGTTCCTGCTACCGACTGGACATATCGTTTAGTTTCAAAATGCTCAGACGCTAAACGGTAGGTATCCAAACCCTGCCCGAATAACGGTCTGTCCTTCACCATCCGCCAACCGGCCTTCCAAATTTCAAAGCGGCCCAGAGCCGTGCCGCTGTTAAGCTGGAAAGCCCCTTGAAACTTGGAGACTATATCTAAATTAATGGCCGATGAATAAATCACTAATGCGAACAAGACAATGGCAACAGGCACGATCAGGACGAGGACTTTCTTCCAATAGAGCTTCAGGCGCCGGCCCAAAAGCACGCCGATGCAGATCACACTGACAAGCGCCCCCAACCAACCACCCCGGGTCAAAGCCGTCAAAAGGCCCGAGGCTAGAACGAACGCCGACACTCCGTGCAACCAAGCTATCTTGCCCTTGTTAAAGTAAGCCGCCAGCGCGCAAGGGAAAGCCAAAACCAGATAACCGGCCAATAGGTCCGGATTACCAAAAGTGGAGAAACTCCGCCGTTCCTCGAAGGGCACACTGCCCCAATAAATGGGGTCAAAGCCGATAAACTGCAAAATACCGTAAAGAGCGACAATCCCGCCGGTGATGCTTACGACCTCGACTATTATCCTTAGCCAGTTCTTACCTTTAAATGTCTGAGTTACAACAAAATACGCGGTTATATAGGTAATGAAAGTCAAAAGACCTTCATATCTCTTATATTTGCCGTGCAGCGACGTTGGGATGTGTATCGAGGTAAAAGTTGAAATGATGGCCACGAGGACAAACGCCGCCAGCAAACCTTCCCGCCAACTCCAACTAATCGGCTCGGGCTTTGTGAGCATCTTAGCTACCCAGATAACCACGATACCTAAGACCAAAACCTTAAATACCGCTAACTTCACTAAATCAAATTGGTCATAGGATATGCGCGAAAAGATAAGCGGCACCGCTATCAAAATCGCGCAGACCAGCCACATTATCCACTTATCATATGACGATATGACTTCTTTTGGCCCGCCGGCCGCCGTGCTTGCGACAGGCCTTTTCACGCCCGGCTTTCTTACAACTTGTTTTTTTGCCATTTGCTACCTCAAGCCACTCGCGATTAAAACGACTTTGATTGTACTAAAAATTATCTAAAGGTCCAAGAAAATCGACAAAAACTCCAAACGGTCTCCTTGGAAAGCCAAGATGAGTCTGGTAGTATTCTGGTCGGTCTATAAGGACTTCCTAGCTTTCAGGGACGCTGGTTGTATCGACCCATCGAGGAGAAATTGGCTTTAAGAGAAGCGCCGTCACCACCTATTCTGGCGCTTGAAGAAAAGATAAGCGCCCGAACAGCCGTCATCGTCGTCATCGGTATGGGCTATGTCGGCCTGCCCTTGGCGGTGGAGAAAGCTAAAGTCGGCTTTACGGTCATCGGCATCGAGCAAAAGGTCGAGCGGATGGAGATGATAAACGCCGGCCAAAATTATATTTCCGACGTCGAAGATAAAGAGCTGGCCGAGCTCGTGGCGACAGGGAAGATCAGGGCGACCGATGATTACTCGGTGCTGGCCAAGGCCGATGTCATCATAATCTGCGTGCCGACGCCGCTTGACGCGGCCCGCGACCCCGATATCTCCTACATCATCTCAACCACCAAGGAGATCGCTCAATACCTGCGCCCCGGACAAATGGTGGTCTTGGAAAGCACAACCTTCCCCGGGACGACCGAAGAAGTGGTTTTGCCCATCCTGGCCGCGAGCGGCCTTGAAATCGGCGTCGATTATTTCCTGGCTTTTTCACCGGAAAGAGTCGATCCGGGCAATAAACGGTTTACCACAAAAAATATTTCCAAGGTCGTCGGAGGCGTAACCGAGAACTGCCTAAAGACCGCGACCGCTCTTTACTCGCAGACGATCATGACCATCGTGCCCGTCAGCTCGCCAAAAGTCGCGGAGATGACCAAGGTCTTTGAAAACACATTTCGAGCGGTCAATATAGCCCTCGTCAATGAACTCGCACTGCTCTGCGATAAGATGGGCATTAGTGTTTGGGAAGTCGTCGACGCGGCGGCAACCAAGCCTTTTGGTATGATGAGCTTCTACCCCGGGCCGGGGGTCGGCGGACATTGCATACCGGTCGACCCTTTCTATCTGACCTGGAAGGCCAGGCAGTATGACTTCCATACCCGATTCATAGAATTGGCGGGCGAGGTCAATCTGCAGATGCCCTTGTTTGTTATGGAAAAGATCAACAAAGCGCTAAATCAGGCCGGTAAATGCCTGCGAGGGGCAAAAATCCTGATTTTGGGGGTAGCGTATAAGAAAGATATAGACGACGCCCGCATGTCCCCCGGCCTAGAGATCATGGAGCTCTTGATTGGAGCTCAAGCGAAGGTAATCTACAGCGACCCGTTTATCCCATCCGTGACGTTAGGCTCGGACAGCTACGCTTCACAAATACTGGAAAGTTTAGCAATTGAGTCCTTCGATTGCATCGTACTCTGCGCCGACCACAGCGCTTATCCTTATGAAGAGCTGGCAAAACGCTCCAAATTAATTATAGATACCCGAAACGCTTTCGCCGCTTTCGCCGGACCGAACATTGTGGGGTTGTAGAATGTGGATATGACAAAAGATCCGCCGGCGCAACTGACTCCGGTCGACAAGAAGCCAATCAAGCCTGTCAATGTAGCTGTAATCGGCGCCGGCCGGTGGGGCCAAAACCTGGTGCGCAAGTTCGCCGAGCTACCCGAATCCAATTTAACGACAGTCTGCGACCTGGCCATAGCTCGATTGGAAGCCCTGGCAAGTCGGTATCCGGAAACAAGGACTACCGCCGACATATCGGAAGTATTTCTTGATGATGAGATCGACGCCGTGGTCGTAGCCTCGCCCGCGCCGATGCACTTTAAGCACGCCGAGGCGGCGCTCAAAGCCGGAAAGCATGTCTTTGTGGAAAAACCGATTACGCTGGATATTCGCGAGGCGCAGACTCTGATAGACCTCGCCGACCGCTTCGACCGGATACTCATGGTCGGTCACCTGCTGATGTACCACCCGGCTATTACACTAATTAAGTCTTTGATCGACAAACAAGATATAGGCGATGTCTACTATCTATACTCTCAACGCCTGAACCTGGGCACCGTGCGAAAAGACGAGAACGCCCTCTGGAGCCTGGCGCCCCATGATGTCGCCGTCGCCCTCCACTTAATCGGCAAACAGCCGCTCAGCGTCGCAGCTGTTGGGCAGTGCTGCCTGAGGCCGGGCGTGCAAGATGTTGTCTTTGTCACCATCGTTTTTGAAGGCGGAATCGCGACCCACTCACATGTCAGCTGGCTGGACCCGCACAAAACCCGAAAATTCACTGTTGTCGGCAGCAAGAAGATGGTCGTCTTCGACGATATGGAAAGCTCGGAAAAAGTCCGCCTTTATGACAAAGGGGCTGATTTGTCGGCCGGCTATAAAAAATATGGTGATGACCTGACCTTACGCTTTGGCGACATATTAATACCCAGCATTAAAATGCAAGAACCATTAGCCTTAGAATGCAACCATTTTCTGGATTGCGTCCGGACCGGTCGTCGTCCGCTTACCGACGGACAAAATGGCCTCGATGTACTGAGAATTCTGCAAGCGGCCCAGGCCTCACTCAATGAAAACGGCCGACCTATCGATCTCAAGGAGATTGTGGTTGACTGATATCATCCTTGGAAAAAATGCGGCCGTGGCAGAGGACGCCAGGATTGGCGCCGGTGTGACAATCGGCAATAATGTTGTCGTGCATGCCGGCACCACGATTGGAAAAAATGTCGTGATCGGCGATAACGCAGTTATAGGCAGAAAATCCCGCCCCGGACCGACAAGTACCGTAAAAATCAGCGCCGATCCGCTTTCCCTAATTGTCGGCGACAATTGCATCATCGGCTCCGGCGCCATCGTTTTTGCCGGATCGACCATCGGAACCTCAACCTTAATCGGCGATCTGGCCGTTGTGCGCGAGCGATGTCACATCAGCGATTTTGTGATGATCGGCTGTCGGGTCACTATTGAAAACGACGTTTCAGTCGGCTCATATACTAAGATTCAGACGGGCGCCTACATCACCGCTTATGTTGTCTTAGAGGAACGCGTCTTTATCGCGCCCATGGTGACAACCACTAACGACAATGCCATGGGACGCGGCGTCAATCGTTTTAATAAGATCAAGGGCGCCCACGTTAAACGCGGCGCCCGCATCGGCGGCGCCTCGCTCCTTTTGCCGGGCATCACTATCGGTCGCGAAGCTTTTGTCGCCGCCGGCTCGGTAGTAACTAAGGATGTTCCCGACGGCAAACTGGTCATGGGTATCCCGGCCCGTATAATCCGCGATGTGCCGGAGGACGAGTGGTTAAGCAGCTAATGCTACCTGTTGTTGATCTTAAGGCCCAGTATTTAGAAATAAAAGACGAACTGACGGCAGTCGTTAACCAAGTTCTGGCCGACGGAAGGTTTATCCTTGGCCCCAATGTAGCCGCTCTTGAAGATGAGATCGCCGCCTTTTGCGGCGCCCGCATCGGCGGCGCCTCGCTCCTTTTGCCGGGCATCACTATCGGCCGCGAAGCTTTTGTCGCTGCCGGTTCGGTAGTGACTAAGGATGTCCCGGACGCCAAACTGGTCATGGGTATCCCGGCCCGCATAATCCGCGATGTGCCGCAGGACGAGTGGTTAAGCGATTGATGATACCCGTCGTTGATCTTAAGGCCCAGTATTTAGAGATAAAAGACGAACTGACGGCAGCCGTTAACCAAACCCTGGCCGACGGCAGGTTTATCCTTGGCCCCAATGTAGCCGCTCTGGAAGATGAGATCGCCGCCTTTTGCGGCGCCCGCTTCGCGGTCGGGGTCGCATCGGGAACAGACGCCCTGCACCTGGCTTTGCGTGCTTTAGGTGTTGGACCCGGCGACGAAGTCATCACTACGCCGTTTACTTTTATCGCTACCGTCGAAGCTATATCTTATTGCGGCGCCGTGCCTGTCTTCGTCGATATCGATCCGGCGACATACAATTTGGATGTCGGGCAGATCGAAGCTAAAATCACCCCGCGCACCCGCGCGATCTTGCCCGTCCACTTATACGGACAACCGGCCGATATGGCTGAGATCATGACCTTGGCCGGAAAATACAAGCTCGCTGTAGTCGAAGATTGCGCCCAAGCTATCGGCGCCGAATACAAGGACAAACGGGTCGGATCGATCGGCAATATTGGCTGCCTAAGCTTCTTCCCCAGCAAAAATCTGGGCGGCGCCGGCGACGGTGGGATGATCGTCACCGACGACGAAGAAACGGCCGGCCGAATCCGCCGGCTCAGAGCTCACGGCAGCAGCCGGAAGTATTACCATGAAGAAATCGGATATAACAGCCGCTTGGACGAACTGCAGGCCGCCGTAGTCAGAACCAAACTTAAGCGCCTCGAAAATTGGACGGCGGCCCGGCGCTCGCGTGCGGGCCTATATGATACATTGTTGTCGGAACTGCCGGGCGTCAAACGACCGGCAACCGGCGCTAACCGAACACATGTCTGGCACCAGTATACAATTCGCGTCAAAGAGCGAGACCCGATCAGGGAGAGACTGGCGAATCGCGGCATCGACAGTGCCGTTCATTACCCGCTCCCCATCCATCTGCAACCCGCCTACGCTGACTTAGGGCTGGTCGCCGGAGCATATCCACAAAGCGAACTAGCAACGACAGAAGTTTTATCCCTACCGATGTACCCGCAATTGAGTGAGAAGCAAGTCACCTATGTATGTAGGACGCTGGCCGTCGCCATAGAGCGGCCGATAGCGGTAAAATAGCAGGCGGCAATTATGATATTATACTGCCGATTACAACTATTTGGCTGGGAGAGATAGCTATAAGCGGTAAAACAGAGATTCGGCTTGACCGGATCGATCCGGCTGAAAAACCCTTCGAATTAACTGAGTATCTCGACTCCATCGGTCGGAGAAAGTGGTTGATTGCTTTTTTTATGGTCGTGACTATGATGACCACCGGACTTATCAATATCCGGCAGATTACTTACGAGGCATCCTCGACTGTCATGCTCAGCCCGGTCGCCCTCGGCGTCTTTAATACACCGACAGCCTTAAATGAGGTAATCGTTAGCGATACCCTGCTGACTGAAGTCATTAATAAGGGCAAGTTCAAATATAGCGTTTTGGAACTGAAGAAAATGGTTCACGCGGAAAACGCCACCGGGTCCAACATCATAGCCATAACCGTCAGCGCGCCCGACAAAACTTCTGTACATAAAATAGCCAACCTAGCGGCACAAAGATTTATTGCCTATGCCAAGACAGTCGATCCCGAGGCCGAGAAAACAGCCGCTCAACTGCGTATAACGCGCGCAACGCTTAAATGGCTTGACGAGATCCTGTACAAGCAAAACTCCGGCAAATCCAAGATCAAACAACCGTTGCTGGACACCACCCATATAGATGGTGAGATACGGGCGGCCAAAAAAGAGCTGGCGCAAGCTGAAAACAAGGATATTCCGGCCTCGGAAAAAGCGATAATCGTCTTTGCTCTAAACCAAAGGCTGGCGGCATTAGAGGAGCAGCGGCCGCGGCTAATCGATCAAAAACTGCTCTTGGTCGATCGCGAGCAGTCACTATTGGCCCAAGAGCAGACATTGATGAACAATCTCGAAGAAGGGCCGCGCACCAAGATCCTGACCGCCGCGGTTAGACCAACCACGCCGGCATCGCCCAACATCACCGCGAACTTGATCTTCGCCGCCTTAGCCGCGCTCATCGCCGGATGCGGCCTGGCTATCGCTTATGAAACTGTCGGCCAAGGGGCCGCACTTTAACATGGAAGCGGCCCTACCCTCTCGCCAACTTAATCGGCTCCTCGATCGAAATTGGCTGATCACGCTGGTGGTGGCCGTCTTTGGGCTAGGCCTCGGCGCCGTAGTAGCCTTTAATCCGAGAATCGGTCTTGGTGTTTCAGTCTTACCGATATTGGCCTTTTTGGTGCTTCCCAACCCTAAGCTGGGGCTCTACATGATCGCCGCCTGGTTGCCGTTTGAGAGTCTCGCTTCGCTTAACAGCGATTTTTCCTCATTCAAGCTTATCGGCGTCGTCGCTTTTTTTTCCTGGTTTATTAGACTCGCGCGGACCCGGCAGGTTTTCATAAACCCCCGAAACAAGGCCGGCCTGGTCTTAATGCTATTTCTCGCCGTTTCAGCTCTATCCATCACCCAAGCGCAATACCCGGCCGTCGGCGTGGACAGACTGATAACTATGATACAACTGGTTGTCCTCTACTTTATGGTCGTCGATCTTACTCATGACGAAGCCACGTTTAAGAACACTCTGCTTATTTTAACTTTAGCCGGTATACCGGCAGCGCTCATCGGTGTCTTCCAATTTATCCTCGGCGGCGCCAACCGAGCCATCGGTGTCTCTATGGACCCTAATTACTCGGCTTTAAATATCCTGATCCTTATCCCCTTGGCTTTCGCTTTCGTCAACGGAAACCAGGGAAATAAGAGATCGTTGTACTGGACAGTCTTCTTCTTGCTGCTTATCGGTACATTGGCGAACTTGTCTCGCGGAGCCATGGTCGCTGTTGTCGTCATGTTCTTTTTTCTGTCTCGGAACGGCTTCGTCGAACCGTTACTCAAGAAGCGCCTGAGGATCTTGTTTTTTGTAGTTACCCTCAGCGGCGTCTTCCTGGCACTCTTGGATCCACGGTTTTCCCTAAGCTCGATCCTGGTTAGCGGAGGGTCGGGTCGGTTGGATATTTGGCAGACCGCTTGGCGCATATGGCTCGATCATCCAGTGCTCGGAGTGGGCATCCAAAACTACAAATTTGCCTTTTATAAATACGCTTCCTACATGCCGTGGATTAACCTGGGCAATGTCAAGGCGATGGTAGCGCATAACACTTACATCGAAACAGCCGTCGAGACCGGCATCATTGGCTTGGCGGCGTTTGTTGGGCTGCTCGGCTTAAGCCTCCTCGAATTGAGTCGGGCGCGGTGGGCTTACGCCGGCCTGTTAAAACAAGACCTGGCCGTCGATTGTTCGATGCTGATGATCGGCATTATCGGGTTTTTGGTCGCGGGCTTCTTTCTTAGCACCATGCCACAAAAAGCACTCTGGTTCCTGCTGGGGTTGGCCGCCAGTCGATCACAGACCGGCTCAAGCTTAACTACGCAGGTCGCGGCATCCACTTGACTTATCTCCCCCAACAAACGGGCGTCCGCTCAGCACAGGGAACAATATGCCTGTCGCTCGTTATCTATTAATTTGCATAACTCCCAGCTAAGCGATACCATCATAAACGGAGGTGGTATGCTTTTTCCATAATCCATTCAATTTCGTTAAAGCAAAAAAATACGATAATAGGAACGATGTCGTTAAAGACGACTTAGAAAACGATATCGTTAAGAACGGCTCAATTTTTGAGGTCGATTGCTGGAAACTTAGCGAACTATTACTGGAAAGAGTAATCCCGAATATCGGCGCCCATCCCTACCCTTTAAACGAGCAGATGCTGATGGCTGCCGCTGTAGCATTCGTTCAGCCTTGCTTGATTGTTGAATGGGGCACTCATCATGGTAAATCCGCTCGCCTCTTTTGGGAAGTCAAAGAAGCCTTGGGTCTGCGGGATTGTCGAGTATGCACAGTGGATTCAATGGATGCAAATCATCCTGAATTTCCCGGAGCGGCCAGGGGCCGATATCTTGCTAAAACCAAGGTGGAGCAATTTGTCGGAGATGGATTTGAAACCGCCGGCCGACTACTAGAAGGAATTTCAAGCCCAATTTTGCTCTACATTGACGGTGACCATTCGCGACAATCCACCAGGCGCGATCTCTCTCTGTGGGCTCGGCTGCCTTCCGGCTCTGGCCTCTTGGCGCACGACGTTCTCTTTCAAACACCGTCAGCTTACAATATCGGTCCTTGGCAATCACTCCAGGAGCTGCTGGAAACCCAGAGAGCGACTGTGTCGCACGTACAATGGCAACTATTAGGGCTGCCGGGTATGGCGTTTGTGAGCAAAAAATGAAGATGCCCCGACAACCTTGACGCTGGCATATCTGACGATTATCGTTGTTCGTATGATGAACAGTGGTACACGCTCTATTTAGGGGAAAGAGGCACATGCGTAGAACAGCTTTAATAACCGGCGCAACGGGACAAGACGGGGCTTATCTGGCTGAATTCTTGTTAAATAAAGATTACCTGGTCCACGGCATTAAAAGACGATCTTCTTCGTTTAACACTCAGCGAATCGACCATTTATATAAAGACCCCCATGATGGGCACCCAAACTTTTTGTTACATTATGGCGACGTGACGGACTCCACTAACATAATCCGGCTCATTCAAGAAACTCGGCCGGATGAGATATACCATCTGGCGGCCCAGAGCCACGTTCAAGTTTCTTTTGAGTCCCCTGAATATACCGCCAATGCGGACGGCCTGGGCACTCTGCGCTTGCTGGAGGCTTTGCGCATATTGGGGATGTGCGCCAAGACCCGTTTCTATAATGCGGCTACCAGCGAACTCTATGGTAAAACAGAAGAGATTCCGCAAACTGAAAAAACACCTTTTTACCCCAGAAGCCCTTATGGCGTGGCCAAGCTGTACAGCTACTGGATAACGGTCAACTACCGGGAGGCCTACGGCATCCACGCCAATAATGGGATACTGTTTAACCATGAGTCCCCCCTCAGAGGCGAAACCTTTGTCACCCGCAAGATCACAATGAGCGCCGCTCGTATAACACTCGGCCTGCAGAAAAAATTGTTTCTTGGCAACCTAAACGCCAGGAGGGACTGGGGTTACGCCCCGGATTATGTTGAAGCAATGTGGTTGATGCTACAGCAAGACAACCCGGACGATTACATCATAGCTACCGGCAAGACCCATTCGGTCAAGGAATTCTGCGAAGAGGCTTTTAGGGAAGTTGGCATCAATCTAGTCTGGCAAGGCAGCGGGGTCAGCCAAAAAGGCCTGAATAGCCGGACCGGAGAAGCGATAATCGAGATAGACCCGCGCTATTTTAGACCGACAGAAGTCGAAATTCTTCAAGGGGATGCCGCCAAAGCCAAGAAACGGCTTGGCTGGAGCCCTAAGATCGCTTTTCCCGAGCTGGTCAAAATGATGGTCAAAGCCGATCTTCAGGAAGCTCAGAAGCAAGCCTCCGCTTTGCCGAATCAACCACTGGTCTTTGAGTCTTGAGCATTATGAGCCCGAAAGATCACTTCAGCGGAGACTCGAAGATATATGTGGCCGGACATTCAGGGCTAGCCGGCTCCGCTCTCGTCCGCAAACTTGAGGCGGAAGGTTTCCACAACTTGATCACGCGCTCACACAATGAGCTTGATCTGCGCGAAAACGCGGACGTTAAAGCTTTTTTTGCCGCGGAGCGTCCGGAATATGTTTTCATGGCTGCGGCTAAAGTGGGCGGCATCTGGGCAAACAGCCACTGCCCGGCAGAATTTATTCGAGACAACTTGCTGATTGAGACCAGCGTAATCCATAATGCTTACATTTCCGGCGTCAAAAAATTGCTCTTTTTGGGCAGTTCCTGTATCTATCCGAAAAAAGCGCCCCAGCCGATCAAGGAAGAGTATCTCTTAACCGGGCCCTTGGAGCCGACAAATGACGCTTATGCGCTTGCAAAAATCGCCGGCATCAAGATGTGTCAAAGCTACAATTACCAGTACGGGACGAACTTCATTTCGGTCATGCCCACAAACCTCTATGGACCAAACGATAACTTTGATCTCAAGAACTCCCATGTCTTACCGGCTTTAATCCGCAAGTTTCACGAAGCTAAAGCCGCCGGCGCTAAGTCTGTCGAGGTCTGGGGATCGGGCAACCCCAGGCGCGAGTTCCTGCATGTTGATGATCTGGCCGACGCTTGCCTTTTTCTCATGCGGTCTTACAATAGCGGCAAACTCATTAATATCGGTGTTGGCCAGGACATATCTATAAAAGAGCTGGCCCTGTTGATAAAAGAGGTTGCCGTTTTTACCGGCGATATCAGCTTTGATGCCTCAAAACCAGACGGCATGCCCCGCAAGCTGCTCGATGTCGCCAAGCTTAATAGCCTTGGCTGGCAGGCCGCTATCGGCTTGCGTGAAGGACTTAAAAGCACGTATCAATGGTATTCCGACCAAGCGAAACCGTTACCCCCGGACAAGGTCGAAAATTAAGATGGCGACAGAAAAGACCACTGTATACGAATCCGATCGAGCGCTAAAGATAAGCATCGTCGTCCAGTTTCAGGAAATGATCGGCGATCTTGGATCGAGTCGCGAACTTATTTGGCGGCTCTTCCTGCGCGAGTTTACGTCGCGTTATAAACAATCCTTCCTGGGACTGATTTGGGTAATCATCAATCCGCTGGCGACCGTCGGTGTTTTTGTCTATCTTAGCAGTGCCGGTATTCTCAAAATAGGAGACACAGGCGTACCTTATGTTGTTTATGCTGTTGTCGGATTAACTATTTGGAATTTGTTCGCATCTTGCGTTTCGGCTTGCTCGGGAAGCGTTGCCTCAGCCGGCGCTATGATTGGAAAGATTAATTTCCCCAAAGTAAGTCTGGTTATAGCCGCTGCCCTACAATCTATAGTTGAGTTTTTGGTTCGTCTAAGCCTAACATTGGCTGTCTTTATCTTATTTGGTGTAGTTCCCTCATGGAAAATAATCTTCTTGCCGCTGGTCTTGGTGCCGCTTTTTCTCATGGCGCTCGGACTAGGTCTTTTTCTGGCCCTGGCTACCGTTCTGATAAGAGACGTCTCATACGTTGTGTCGTTGGCCACAAATTTTATGATGTTTTTAATCCCCATCCTTTATCCGCCTTTAAAAACAGGGATCATCGCAAAAATCACCACGTGGAATCCTTTTGCGCAACTAATAATGGCCCCGCGTGATCTTGTATTATACGGGACTTTCTCAAACACAACCGGATGGCTTTGGTCGACCTTGCTGGCCGTTGCCTCGTTTCTGTTTTTTTGGCGCGTCTTCCATATGGCTGAAACCAAGATCGCTGAGAGGATATGAAAGCTCAAGCACCCCCGATCGCCGCAAAGGACTTCGCGAGCGACCAAAAAAGCATTTCAACTGAGATCATTCGCGTTGACGGTGTGGCAAAAAAATTCTCCCGCAACCTAAAACACGTAATGCTCTACGGCACAACGGAAGTTGTCCGGAACATGGTCGGCCTGGGCTCACGGGCAAATATTCTGCGCGACGGTGAATTCTTGGCTGTCGATGATGTGTCGTTTAACCTAAGACAAGGCGAAGCGCTTGGCATTATCGGCGCCAATGGTTCAGGTAAGAGCACCCTGCTCAAGATGATCAACGGCATATATATGCCCGACAGAGGCCGGATTGAAATAAAAGGCCGGGTAGGAGCGCTTATCGAGGTCGGCGCCGGCTTCCATCCCATGCTGACCGGACGAGAAAATATCTACATCAACGGCGCCATCTTGGGAATGAGCAAAAAGGAAATCGACGGCAAATTCAAAGACATTGTCGACTTTGCCGATATCGGCGACTTCCTTGATTCACCGGTCAAAAATTATAGCTCCGGGATGTTCGTACGCCTGGGATTCGCGATAGCCATCCATTCAGAACCGGAGATATTATTGGTTGACGAGATATTAACCGTCGGCGATATAGGTTTTCAACGCAAGTCTTTTAACAAAATGAAACGTATGAGAAAGAACGGCGTCTCGTTCATTCTCGTCAGTCACAATATGTACAGCATTGAAGGGTTTTGCGACAGTGTCTTGGTTTTAAACAAAGGCAAGACAATGGCTTACACCGACGAGGTGACCGAAGCCCTCTCCGTCTATGAAAACTTGATGCTTAAGAAAAGCTTAGCGTCGACCGAAAACCGGCAAGACCGCACAAAAAACACCTTTGAAAACAGGGGCACGGGTGAAATAACTATCCTATCGGTGAAGTTACGCGATAAGGACGGCCGTGCCAGCCGGGAATTCTCGGTTGGAGATGAGATTCACGGCGAAGTAACGTTCGATTCTTCGCTCGATGTTGAAAACCCAATGTACTCTTTGACTTTCGTCAGAACCGATGGGCTGGTATGCGGACTGGATAGAACCTACTTTAGTAAAGTAATCCCGCCCAGATTAAGCAAGGGCAGAGGTAAGTTTTGTTTTTCAGTACTAAATCAATTCAACAGCGGTGAATATTTTATCGGCCTGGCAGTCTCGGACAGAGAACTCGCCGGCCAGCTACCTTATTGCTGGCGGCAGATGGAAACTTTTATAGTCGTTAACCCTCCCGCGCCGAATGTGGATGAAGGATGCGGGGTTTTCTTTCCACAGACTCAATGGTCGTTCAAGTGAAAAGCGGTTGGAAGAAAGATGAGCCCTTGGAAAAAAGGATCGTGATCCTAGGCGCCGGACCAACCGGGCTCGGCGCCGCCTATCGCTTGCGCGAATTGGGATACCGAAATTGGCTCATTTATGAGAAGAACGACTATATAGGCGGTCTGGCCGCCTCCTTCAAGGACGACCAGGGATTCACTTGGGATATCGGCGGCCATGTGATGTTCTCCCACTACAAGTATTTTGATGATGTTGTCGATAAATTACTCGGCGATGATTACCTGGAGCACCAAAGAGAGAGTTGGATAAGGATGCTGCAGCGGTGGGTCCCCTACCCCCTGCAAAACAATATTCGCCACCTCCCAAAAGAGGCCGTATTGGAATGTCTTGTCGGCTTGCACGAAGCCGCCCGAAATACTCATGAGCCCGCCCGCAATTTTCACGAATGGATATTAAGCACGTTTGGTGAAGGAATCGCCAAGCATTTCATGTTCCCGTACAATAAAAAATTATGGCGGACGCCCCTTGATAAAATGGACAAGAGCTGGATAGCCGAGAGGGTTAGCGTGGTTGATTTCGAGAAAGCGCTAAACAATGTTATCCTCGCTAAAGACGATACCGGCTGGGGACCAAACAATGTATTTAAGTTCCCTCTAAAAAACGGAACGGGCGGCCTGTTTGGCAGGTTCCTGCCCTACATTGAAGATAACCTTCGCATATACGCGGACGCGGTCAAAATCGATCTCGAACAAAAAAGGATTTGGTTTGCCGACGGCGCAACCGACACTTACGACATTCTTATTAATACGTCACCGCTGGATAGCCTGATCGGCAAATCAAGCGCGCCGGAAGAGGTTAGACAAGCCGCTGGTAATCTAATCTCAAATTCCGTCTACGTAGTCGGCGTCGGACTTGATAAAAAGCTGCAGTCTTCCAAATGTTGGATTTATTTTCCCGACAGCTCGGCTCCATTCTACCGCGTCACGCAGTTTTCAAATTATTCGCCTTTCAATGTTCCCAGTGGCGATAGAGAGCGGTTTTCCTCTTTTATGTGCGAGACTAGTTTTTCCAAAGACGTATCGGTTGGAAAAGAAACGATTATAGAAAAAACTGTTAAGGGCTTGATTGACAATCGAATGATGGAACCCGGCGATGAAAAACTTATTGCCGGCACATATTTGATTGAGGTAGACAGAGCTTACCCGGTCCCAACGATAGGTAGA
Source organism: Actinomycetota bacterium (assembly GCA_030679975.1). Taxonomy (GTDB): domain Bacteria; phylum Actinomycetota; class Aquicultoria; order CAJVYJ01; family JAUVQD01; genus JAUXSL01. The sequence goes on along the minus strand of JAUXSL010000027.1, from coordinate 30,886 downwards.
GATAGGGCGCTTACCGACATCCAAGACTTTCTACACGCAAACTCAGTCTACTCCCGCGGCCGATTTGGCGCTTGGCGTTATGAGATCGGTAATATGGACCACTCCGTCATGATGGGCGCCGAGTGTGTGGGCTCGATTCTAAATGGTGAGAAGGAGGCGGTATTTGAAAGTTAATTTTTGCATTTCCGGCATACCGGCCACCGGCGGGATTAGAGCAATTTTTGAATACGCAAACGGACTAAGAAGAAAAGGCCATACGGTAACTATCACCATTCCCTATCGCGACACCAAACCGACCTGGTTTGATTTGGAAGCCGCGTTAATTATGCCGAGCGAATCGGATCAAGCCAAAACCGACGATCGGCAATATTCGCAACTGCACGAGATGCCGGAAGAGCTGAAGACTTACGCGCAGTATATTCAACGCAGGACAAATACCGAACAAAACCTGCTCCTGCTCATGCCCGATTGCGATATAAACATTGCCACTGATTTCCCTACCGCGATACCGGTCTACCTTTCGAAAAAAGGTAAGGGCTGCTATTTTATGCAACATTATGAACGATTATTCGCCGACGCACGCCCTTTCGATTCCTTGATTGAAGCGCTTGACGCCGACTATACATATCATTTGCCCTTGGTTAAAATCGCCAACTCTTCTTGGCTGAAAAACATAATTTGGGAAAAATTCGAGGCGGAATCTTATCTCTGCTGCAACGGTGTCAACTTAGATCATTTCCACCCGCTGGCCAATACCAAAGACGACAACCGCCTCACGATTGCCTCCTTCTCGGGCAACGGGGTGGCCTGGAAAGGGTTTAAGGATGCGGTTGCGGCGATGAAAATAGTCTTTGACCAAACAAGGGATAAGAATATCGTCTGGAAAGTCTATGGCGGCGCCCCTGAGGTAACCACCGAAGACGCCGGCATTCCCTTTGAATATGTGGGCCAGGTTTACAAAGAAAAGTTAACTGAGTTATACAATGAAGCCGATATTGTCTTTCTTTCATCATGGTATGAGAGTTTCCCTTTGCCCCCCCTTGAAGCCATGGCTTGCGGCACACCCGTCGTCGTTACCGAATATGGAACTGAGGACTACGCGATAGACGGAGAGACAGCCTTAGTGGTGACGCCCCGTCAACCGGAAGAACTGGCAAAAGCGATTTTGACGCTGATCGATAATCCCAAAAAACGGGACTATATCGCCCGAAACGGGATCGATTGTGTACGCAAATTTAGCTGGCAAAATGCTGTGATAAATATGGAAAACATTTTAGGGGAGATAGCTGCCGGCGCACGGCCGCCTATTTATCAAAATGGCTAAGTGCTCAATACTGATTCCAACCTTTAATAGATCGCATTATCTAAAGATGGCTATCGATTCAGCGTTGACCCAGACCTTTGGGGACTTTGAGATCATAGTCCTGGATGATTGCTCTCAAGATGAAACAAGCCGCTTAGCGGTTGAATATCGTGATCGAGGCAACATTAGGTTTGTGCGTAATGAAAAAAACATCGGATTTGTTCTTAATTGGAATAAAGGACTGGATTTAGCCCAAGGTGAGTATATTAAGATAATGGGCGATGACGACATTCTTGATAAAAACTGCCTTGCGGAACAGGTAAAGGTCTTAGATGAATACGACGATGTCGGAATTGCTTGCTCAAACTATCTGGCCATCGACGCCGACAACAACACGCTAACAAGCCAAGATGAAAATCCCTATCGCCTATTCGTTGGAGATAGAAAAGAGTCCGGTGAGGATCTTATTAAGAACTATCTCCTGCAAAAAAGACGCATTGGCTGGCCGACGGCGATTCTGTTTCGTCGAAGAGACATTGACAAGGTCGGATATTTCGACCCGGCGGTCGGTTGCGCCGCGGATATTGATATGTGGTCAAGGATTTTAGCCTCAACCAACTTCTATTATTTGGATAAGGTGCTCGCTTTCAACCGGCAAGGAGAGGAAAATCTGTCGAAAAAGTTGTTAGGATCTCAATTTGGCTATCGAGCCGAGATGGTCTATTATTTTAAAACAATGGCTCACATGAAGGACAAGCTCGGCGCACCGGCCAGACATGTCGGTAAGATGATGATGCTGGATAAAATCCGCTGTTACTACCTACGCGCGGACGAGAAGAACAAGAATTTGATTATGAACGATTACAGCGCTTCTCTATTAGCCAAAGAAGGTGATTCCGGTGGCGCCAATGGGCCGGCTAAACCGGATATTTCCATCCTACTCCCCGTATATAACGGCGCCGACCTTCTGACCCGAGCCATCGAGAGCCTGCTTATGCAAACGTTCACCGATTTTGAGTTGATTATCTTAAACGACGGATCAACGGACGCCTCTGAAGAGATCATCTCCAATTATTCGGATAATAGAATAGTGGCTATCGCTCACGAAAACATGGGCTTGGCCCGCACCTTAAATAGGGGACTTGATATCGCCAGAGGAGCTTACATATGTCGCTTGGACCAAGATGACGTGGCCGACCGCGGACGGTTGGCGCAACAGAAAGCGTACCTTGATAACCATGCGGATGTGGGACTAGTGGGATCGACAAGCTGGCTGGCTACTCTTGATGGAGAAATAAAAAGAATTGCCAGTTACGCATTTAGCGACGAGGACATTCGCTGGTTCTTGCTTTTCGACAATCCTATGATTCACTCTTCCGTTATGTTTAGAAGCTCTTTGCTTAAAGCGCACGGCGCCTACGACCAGAGCAAGACGTATGATTATACTCAAGATTATGATCTTTGGTCGAGAATGGCCGGGTACACCAAGTTGGTAAATCTTGAAACACCACTGGTAACAAGAGTGGAGCATCCCGAAGGTATGACCTTGAGCAATCTTGAAGAACAGCGCCGTCAAGCTTTTGATATTAGCGCCCGTAATTGCCGGTTTTCCGTGGGAGACAATCTGCCTCTTGACGATGACGATATCGCTTTTTTGCGGTCCGCTTGGCTTGGCATGGACTTACCGGAGCACCTCTCAATTACCGCCGCGCTCAAGCGAATATCGGTTCTGCTTAAGGCCGGAAGAAAATTGTTCCAAGGCGCCTATGCCGATTATCCCCCCGAGACCAAACAATTAATAAAAAGACGATTGTCCGATAAGTACCTCAACAAGATGTGGGCGGGACCGGCGCCTTCGTCTTTTGTCCGGTGGGCCCTGGCCATGAGTCTTGAGCCAAAGAGACTAATGAACATCAGGCTATATTGGCAAATCGGCAAGCATACCGGAGAGCGGCTATTAAGACACGTATGGCAGATTTCAAAAAAACTTCTCTTGCGTCCTCAATCAGACTCATGAAAAAAAAGATACTCTTGCTTGGCGGTGGTGGATTCCTCGGCGCCAATCTGACCTTAAAACTCGCGGAAAGCTATGAAAACGTCAGCGTCTTTGAGCACCCCGCGGCTACAACTAAGAACATCGCCGCCGCCCTGCCTAAGGTAAAGGTGATTAGCGGCGACTTCACCAGCCGGGAAGATCTCGAATCAGCAGTTAAGGGAATGGATATCATTTTCCATTTGATCTCGACGACAACAGTGAATAATTCAACTGCAAACCCGGCTTTCGACATAAGCACAAATCTTATCCCGACCCTTAATCTACTGGAGATCGCCGTTAAATGTGGTGTTTCGAGGATTATTTTTCCATCTTCGGGTGGAACTGTTTACGGCCCGACGACTCAAAACAAAATTACCGAGAGTCATCGGACAGAGCCGATAAGCTCGTATGGAATACATAAACTGGCGATCGAGAAATATCTTGGCATGTTCAATAAGCTATATGGTCTCGACTACCGCATTCTCCGCCTTTCCAACCCATACGGGGCTCGGCAATGGGGTTCGCAAAATCAGGGCATAATCGGCGTTTTTTGCCGCCGAATAATCGAAGGCCTGCCGATTGAAGTATGGGGTGACGGCAAAGTTGTCAGGGATTATTTATTTGTCGAAGATGCAACCGACGCCTTTATTAAAATAATGCTTGACACGTCGCCTCATCGTCTGTTTAACATCGGCACCGGCCGTGGAACCAGCGTCAACGCGATTATTCAGATATTGCGCGGGATTGCCGGTAAAGATTTTGCGATCCAATATACGCCCTCGAGACCTGTCGATATCCCACGCAACGTACTCGATCCTACGCTGGCCAAGCAGGTGCTCGGGTGGCAACCGACAATCGAACTTAATGAAGGCATTGAACGCACTCTAACTTGGTTTGAGAAGAACACGGATCACATAAAAGAACCGACTCTTCTTGGCTAATACCAGGATATCCTCATGAAATTTCTGCACACAGTCCAACATTACGACCCCTTTGTCGGCGGCAGCGAAGAAGTAGTGAAGCAAATCTCAGAACGTTTAGTTAGACGCGGCCACGACGTTACGATCGCCACCGCCATAGACGCTCGGCGTACAAGCAATATGATCAATGGTGTCAATATCAAAGAATTCATACTTGCCGGCAACATTGTGAACGGCATCAAAGGCGGACCAAGCGAAGCGAAGAGATTCGTCGAATTTGTCCGAGATAGTGATTTTGACATTATGCTCAATTACGCCGCGCAGATCTGGAACTCTGATTTGCTCTTCAGCCATCTGTCGGAGATAAAATACGCCAAGATATTCGCACCTTGCGGTTATTCAGCTCTTTATGATCGGCAATATAAGGAATATTTTTCCGAGCTTCCCAAACACCTAAACGAATACGACCGTATCGTTTATCATTCCGACTTCTATCGGGACAAAGAGTTTGGAGACCGGCACAAAATCAGCAACTACACCATTATTCCAAATGGAGCCGGTGCGGAAGAATTTGCCCAAGACAGCTTAGTTGATTTTAAAAGCAAATATCAAATCCCAAACAAACATCTGATTATTTGCGTTTCCAATCACTACTTTGACAAAGGACATGCGCTGATTTTGGAAGCATTCGACCGCTCACGGATTAGCGACACCTCCCTGGCCGTCATCGGCAATGAACCAACCGGCGGCTGCCAGGAGCTGTGCAAAGATGCAGCCCGGGCTATCAACAAACATTCCGGCGGCAAGAAAACCGTCCACGTGATATCGAATATTTCCCGGTCTGACGTTGTCGCCGCGTACAAGCAAGCCGACCTTTTTGTTTTCGGTTCAAAAATTGAATGCTTTCCCCTGGTCCTTATCGAGGCCATGGCCTCACAAACAGCCTTTATAAGCACGGACAGCGGCTGCGCGAAACACTTTCCCGGCGGAGTTGTCGTTCATGACCAGCCCTCAACAAACCCGCTGATCACACGCTTGGGAAATAAGCTAAGCGGACAAAAAGAGCATGCGGTGGATTCCGGGGCTTTCGCAAAAACCATCACAGAACTAATTTTGGACGAGGGCCGGCGCAAGCAATTGGCAACCGAAGGTTATAATGCCTGGCAAAAGCAGTACAACTGGGATCGAGTGGTCGACCGGTATGAAAGCCTTTATATTGATTTGGCGAGGAAAAAACAAGATTCGACGTCGAGGGTTAAGCGATGAAACTTTTGTACGCGGCCATGAAATACGATTATGGGCGCCCGGAACAGGGTTTTGGCTTTGAGCACCATAATTTTTACGACACGTTTGCTCAGATGGGTCACGATATTCTTTATTTTGATTTTATGACATTAATACAACAATACGGACGCGGTAAGATGAACCGGCTCCTCTGGGATGTGGTCGTGGCGGAAAAACCTGATCTCATGTTTACCGTGCTTTTCACCGATGAATTCGAACCGAAAATCCTCAGAAAGATTTCCGAAGAGACCGATACCATAACTCTTAATTGGTTTTGCGATGACCATTGGCGTTTCGACAACTTCTCACACATTTGGGCGCCATGTTTTAATTGGGCAGTCACGACAGCCAGAAGCGCTTTGCCCAAGTACGCGGAGCTTGGTTATGAAAACGTAATAAAAAGCCAATGGGGCTGCAATCATTTTTCTTATCGCCGGCTTGACCTGCCGCTGCTATATGACATTACATTCGTCGGCCAGCCCCATGGAAATCGGCGCCGCACGATCGAGGCGTTGGGTCAAGCCGGTCTAAAAGTAAACGTTTGGGGTACGGGTTGGGAGACCGGGCGGTTGTCTCAAGAAGAGATGATCCGGGTATTCAATCAGAGCCGCGTTAACCTTAATCTATCAAACGCTTCCGTGCCTGCTCCGACACCGCCGGCCCAAAACGTAAGCTATAGGATTTTGTCCCGGGCTTTAGACGCAATGCCTTTCGGCGCCCGGATCAAAGCACTGAAAAACCTGCGACTCAGAAGCGACACAAGCGACGGTAATCCCGCGAGCACCGATACGATCGACTACCACGATCAGATCAAAGGCCGCAATTTTGAAATCCCCGGCTGTGGAGGCTTCGTTCTGACCGGTATGGCCGACAATCTAGACGACTATTATGAGCCCGGCAAGGAAATCATATGCTTTACCGGTACCGATGATCTGATCGCCAAGGCGCAATATTATTTACGACATGACGATGAACGTCAGACTATTGCTGAAGCCGGATACCAGAGAACACAAGATGAGCATACTTACGCGCATCGGTTCGCGAACATCTTTAATCAAGCCGGGCTGCCGGTTGAATCAAGCGTTCATCCGCTGGTGAATGCGCCGTCCGGGCATATCGAGGAGATCACCTGAAATGTCCGCGCCGCCCCCGGTGAGCGTGGTTATGTCGGTGTATAACGGCCAAAGGTTTTTGAGAGAGGCTATCACCGGCCTGCTTGACCAATCACTGGGCGATTTCGAATTCATTATTGTCGATGACGGTTCAACCGATGAAAGCAGCGCGATCCTCGCGGAATATGCCAAGATAGACGGCCGAATAAAGCTGTACCGGCAAGAGAACCAGGGCTTGATCGCTTCACTGAATAAGGGTTGCTCGATCGCCAAAGGCAAGTATATTGCCCGAATGGACGCCGACGACGTCAGCTTGCCTATGCGTCTGGAAAAGCAAGTACGCTACATGGAGAACCACCCGTCAATAGGTATTCTTGGCACATGGTTGCGGATTATCGACAACAAAGGCCGGTTGGGACCGCCTTGGCGCGCACCGACCACGCCGGGCGCTGTAAAATGGGCTCTAATGTTTGAAAATTGCCTCGCTCACCCAACAATAATGATGCGCCGCGAGGTTTTTGAATGCTTAGGTTCGTACAACCCTGAAGCCGTGAATGTTGAAGATTATGATTTGTGGGTCCGGGCAACTAAACTGACTCAATTGGCCAATATCCCCGAGGTGCTGCTTAAAAGACGCGATTGGGAAGGCAGCATCTGCTCGACAAATTTCCAGGCGCAAGAAACTCACGTGCTTAAAACCATGCAGTCAATGATCGCTCCGTTGATTAAGTCAAACGTGTCGGCCGATTCAATTAATAGTCTTCGCCAAATCAATCTGGGAAACCACTCGCTCCTAACAAGTCTTGGGCAAATCAATACGGCGGCCGCACTTATCCAAAGATTATACTCAGCCTATATTAGAGCAACGCCCTTATCCAAAAGAGAAATCAGAGAAATCGATCGGAACGTCGGAAAAAAGCTCTATACTCTAGCCCTGGCAGCCAATAAGCTCTCAACACGGAGGAGCTTAGCCTTCTTTATGCTGGCATTTAGGCTAGACCATCGACTATTTTTTTCCGCCATTAAAACCGGTACCCGGGCGCTGGCGGGCAAACCGATATGAACGTCGGTCTAAGAGCAGGTCATAGATGAGACCTCTAAGAATCGTTCAAATAAGCACAATCGATATAGGCGGCGGAGCTGAAAATATCGCCTGGTCGCTTCATAATGCCTACAGAACGATGGGCCATAAGTCTCTGCTGGTGGTCGGCAAAAAGCTCTCCGATGATCCCGACGTATTCGCTGTCGATGACGACACTCATTCAAAATCAATCCGGTTTGGACTCCGTGCTCTTGAAGCATTGACGGGTTGGCAAAGCCTTGCTCATCTTAAAAGCCGTAAGTTGCCAAAACTGGTAGTCGACAACTTTGACATAATCCACGGCCACAATCTGCACAGTGCCTATATCAACCTTTCAGTCTTTCGCAAGCTTTCTAAGCGCTTACCAATAATCTTAACCCTTCATGATCATTGGCTTTTAACCGGGCACTGCGCCCATCCTTTTAATTGCGAACGCTGGTTGACCGGTTGTGGCAGGTGTCCGGACCTGTCTATCTATCCCCATGTGAGACGGGACGGCACCCGGTTTAATTGGCGATACAAGCGCCGTGTTGTCAGTGACTCTAATCCATACATAGCGACGCCTTCAAGATGGCTTGCCGACAGGGTTGATAAAAGTTTCTTAGCCAACGCGCCTAAACAAGTTATTTATAACGGCGTTGACACGGATATTTTTTCACCCGGCAATCCCAATGAAGCCAGACAACGTCTTGGGCTTGGCGCCAACGCTAAAATTATCTTATTTATTGCCAACAATGGCCTCGATAGTCCTTGGAAGGACCCGTCGACATTATTGAAATCATTTAGTTTGTTAAGAGACAAAATGGGCCGGCACAACGACCAACCCCTGCTTCTTGTGGTCGGACAGGAAAAACCACCCAGCCCAATCCCGTCCGACTCTAACATCGTCTTTCGGCCACATTCAACCAACGCCCGGGAAACAGCCGATTACTATCGAGCCGCTGATGTATTGGCTTATACTAGTATCGCCGATAATTGTCCCTTAGTTGTTTTGGAAGCGCTCGCATGTGGCTTGCCGATAGTCGCCTCGGCAGTCGGGGGAATTCCCGAGCTGATAGATGACGGAAAAACAGGTTTATTGGCCGGCCAAGGCAATGCCCAAGAATTTTCCCGGGCTCTGCGCTCTGTTCTTGACCACCGGCAAACCCAAGAAAAAATGGCAACCGCTGCTCGTTTAAGTGCCTTGAGCCGCTTTGACCTTGGTTTGATGGCGGAGGCTTATTTAATGTTGTACAAGCAAGCCCTGGGTGCTTCGTAATGCGCGTAAAGATATTCGGCTCATGACCGACGCACCGCTTATCTCAATTATTACGCCTTGTTTAAACCGGGCTGAATTAGTTGGTTCGGCCATTGAGAGTGTTCTGCGCCAGGGATATCCCAAGATCGAACATATTATTATCGATGGGGGGTCGACAGACGGGACCCTTGATGTTCTGCGCTGTTACCCGCAATTAAGCGTCTCGAGCGAACCGGATGGAGGAGTCTATGACGGTTTTAACAAAGGCATAGACCGAGCTAAGGGTGAGATCATCGGCATCCTGAACAGCGACGACCTTTACGAGCCAGATGTTTTTGACAAAGCGGTCAAGCAATTTACGGACAACCCCGAGATCGACGCGGTTCTGGGAATGGCCGACCTTTTTGAAGAAAGCGTGCCCGGCGCACGGACTGTTGTCGCTCGCTATGATTTTTTTAAAGATGAAAATTTTCTGTCTCAACCCGGCACTTTAAGCTCGCCGGCGATAAACGCCCACTTTTTTCGTCGACGCGTCTTTTCGCGATTCGGCCAATTTGATTTGCGCTATCGCTTGGCGGCCGATATAGATTTCTTTTTGCGGCTGATTGCCGGGGGTATAAGACACACTTCATTAGGGCAAGTAACTTATCATTACCGGCTCCATCCCGGCTCGCTTACCTTGAGCGGGACAGATTATATCATGCGCAAGGAGGCCGCCGCCGAACAGTTGACTTTAGCTGAAAGATTCCTTGGCGATCAAAACCTATCGCTGGAAGTGATGAATGCCTGCCGAAAATGGCACACAAAGATCTCTATGGATTTTGCCGGTCATAGCTTGCGAAGAAAACATCCGGTCGAGGCTGTCGCCATCATGTTAAGAGGAGCCCGCCATGATCTTCTTTGGCCGCTCCGCTTTATCGGACATACGTTTAGCTACGTCACGGATAAAGAGACGGATGGTCGCTAACTAACAAATCGATCGATCCCGCCAGCGCCAGCGCGGCCAAGCAGACCGCCGCAAGAAAGGCTGGAATAACAACGAATATGGGCGCCAACGGCAATGCCCCCGCTGCATGAAATAGTCCTCTAATTGCCGCGAAGAACGGCTTATGGTAATAGGTTATAAAGAAGATATCACCGGGATCCTCCGTCACTATTCTTGAAACTTCTCTTCCTTGCCCCTGCACAACCGCGCTAGCCGTCTGGACACGGTATTCAAAGTACCCTCTGCCTCCTCTGTAGACATCTGAATTTGCCGACCAAACGGTGATGCCCTGGCCGCGCAGTGAGGTTGAGGTCAAAGTAAAGGCATATGTCTTACCGGTCTTGACATGTATCGGTGAAAACCAAAACGTCAGCGCAGCGTTGTTCGTGGTGCCGGTAGCGGGCTTAATCACCCTGGTCAGTTCTTTGCCAACAACAAGACGTTTGTTGGCGGTGTCCTTAACTTCGGATACGGTTAGGATCAGATCTCCAAAAACAGCATGCCTAAAGTTTTGTGACAAGACCGCGATCCCGGTTAGATTATCATGCTTGGTGACAAATGTTTGGCTGACTTTAGCGCCGTCAGCGATCTCAGCAAGATACGTCACCCCCCATCCCTTCATTTGACGGTCATCCATTAGCGCGCTCGGTCGAGAAAACCCGATCGCGATCAGTATCATAAAAATATAAATAAAGCAGAGTATCTTTATTTTCATTTTAGTAATAGTAAGGAATAACAAAATTATAAAGAGCAACCATGTTCAGCGCGAACATGGCGCCGAACAGACCCATAAAAGCCTGGGACCAGAATCTTTCGGGGACCAGTTCACTCAGACCCCAAGAGAGAAGTGTAAATATGGGAACCAGAACGACAAAAAGATAGCGACCTTCGCCCCCGCCGGAGTAAAAATGATACGCGGCCAGCGCATAGTACATGAGAACGGTTGATAAAGCGAAAAAAGGCAACAGAATCAGCGTGTCGACTCTGAGTGAATTCCATTTGGATGAATCTGTCTCGGAAGCAATCTTCTTGACAAAACCAATTAAAGCATAGGTACAGCCGAGCACTCCCAGAATGACCAAAAGCGCCAACAGCCTATATATCTGATCGGTCATGGGGATAGTGAGCCAACTAAAGAAACCCCAAAAATACTTAAACATGTCGATCCTGAAGGCGGGATCCATAGCCTGGTTGATGACGGGTCTGACGGCACCTAGAAATTTTGATCCAAAAAGTCTGTTGAAAATAGAACCAAACAATAACAGAGGCAGGGCAACAAGGAGTAGTGCCGCTATCGGAAAACCCCCGAATCCTTGCTTATCGGTACTGGTCCGGCGTCTGAGTATAGCCCTTATGGCGACTACAAAGCCGAGAATCCCCAGCAGAGCGACGGCAAACCAAAACCGTTCTTTTGTCAATAAACCCCCGGCTATTATAAGAAAAAGGAGAGCAACTCTCTTCAAGCTTATTTCGAACCTAACTAACAGAGCGCTTTGCCAAAAGAACAGAGCCGCGAAGGCATTTAGCAAAGTGTCGCTGTTAATCGAACTCATAACAAATGTAGAGCCTGGATGAAGTAGTAAGAAGGTGGCCGTTGCCAACGGCACAAATCTATTGCCGGGAAAAACAAGCGCGGCTGTAGCGTATCCGAAATAGACAACTACCAAGGAGAGCAAGACACCAAAAAAACGGATGCTAAATATCCGGCCGGCCTCTCCCCACGGTGAACCTAAAATAAAAAAGGGCGCAGCCGCTACTGAGTAGAGTTGAGTGTGACCGGTCAGTCTTGGGCCTGTGATGCCGGGAATCCTGTGCTCCTGAGCGACCATCGCAATCTCTTGAATATAGACGGTTTCATCGTACGCCTCCCCCTGTGGCACCATGGCGGCCCAGACAATTCCCTTGGCTAAACCAAAAGCCAGCAGAAGCAAAATAGCCAGTTTTTCTTTCCGCGCTATCCCAAGACCTCCCCGTCGCCAATATTACCGATGCCTTAACCGCTAAGCGATAGCCGGCGCTCCTCTGACGACCATTCCAATTAACGCACATGCCGCGAACCAAGTAAACCTTTTTGTTCCTGTAATGGGGTCAAATCTTTACTCTTGACTTTGGTTGGTTAGGCAAAGTCAAGAGTAAAGATTTGACCCCAACGTCGGGGAGCATTTCCAGTGAGACGATCGATCGATTCGCGGTTTGGTTATTTTATAGTAGACGTGTACAATAAACAGCGATGTCTTGCCAGCCAGGGTGATCCCCATGCGTGTTTTAGTGATATCTCATCTTTTTCCAAATAGCCAAGACCCCGTGCTCGGCACCTTCGTTGCCGGGCAAGTCAGGGCCTTGAGCCGCTTATGCGAGGTGTCGGTCGTCTGTCCCGTCCCTTGGGCTCCGCCCTGGCGCGGTTTGCCCAAGTATTTCGCTTATTCACAAATTCCGCGCAATTCCAAACTTGATGATGTGCCGGTTTATTTTCCCCGGTATTTTATTTTGCCAAAACTTTATTATTTATCTAAGTGGACATTCCCCTTGGCGATAAAAAGAATGTCGCACCAAAGAAATGAAGCATCTCCCTTCGATGTGATCCATGCCCATATGCTTTTTCCGGACGGCTATGCGGCAGCCATGCTGGCTAAGCAATTTGGGGTCCCCTTAATCATCACCGTCCATGGCTATGATGCTTACGATATTCCTTGGCGAAACAGAATATACAAACATGCCGTCATGGAAGCTGTAAGGCATAGCGATCGCATCATCGCCGTCAGTAAGTCGCTTCTGTCGAACCTGGGAAAACTTGGCGTTGTCAAGAGCAGCACGATGGTTATTCCAAACGGGGCCGACGAGACCGTTTTTTTTCCGAGAAACTCAAATTCCTGCCGGCAAGCCTTAGGTCTACCGGGGAGCCCAAAACGCATTATCCTGTCTGTCGCCAACCTGGTCGAGCTTAAAGGTCTGGACAATCTCCTGGCGGCCTTTGCTATTATTAAGCGATCAGTTCCCGATGCCCTCCTGTACATAGTCGGTCACGGGCACCTCTTGCCCAAACTTCGCCGGTTGCGCGACTCTCTGGGAATCAACGACAGTGCCGTCCTTGTGGGCGCCCGCCCGCACGAAGAACTGCCGCTCTGGTTTAACGCGGCCGATTTGGTAGTGCTTCCCAGCTTAATGGAGGGACTACCGACAGCGTTGATAGAGGCTATATCTTGCGGTAAGCCGATTGTGGCCTCTAGGGTTGGCGGCACTCCCGAATTGATAACCGACTCAAGGATCGGTCTTTTAGTTAGCCCCGGTGATGTTGGACAACTAGCGAACGCGGTTATTGAGGCATTAAACCATTCTTGGGATAGTTCGGCAATACTCAAACATGCGGCCAAGTATTCCTGGAACTCGGTCGCGGACAAGCTCATTACATTATATAGTGAACTGGTTCAAAAACCCGACAATCGCTCCACTGAGCATGGACAAGAAACGGATATCGAACAATGTGTGGAATAGCCGGTTTACTGTGGTTCGAGGCCGGCCGTCCCGTAAACATTAACGAGCTGCGAGCAATGTGCGATTTAATGGAACACCGGGGACCTGATGACGAGGGTTTTTTTGTCAAAAACAATATTGGCCTTGGGCACCGACGGTTAAGTATCATTGATCTCTCTTCGGCTGCGTATCAACCGATGAGCAATGAAAACGGGACCATTTGGCTGACTTTTAACGGCGAAATCTATAACTATTTAGAACTTATCCCCGAACTTGAAGCAAAGGGTCACAAGTTCAAGTCCCATGCGGATTCCGAAATAATCATCCACGCTTACGAAGAATACGGCACCGACTGCGTGCAGCGCTTTAACGGTATGTGGGCCTTTGCCGTCTGGGACGAAACCAAACAACGCCTTTTCTTGTCCCGAGACCGCTTTGGCGTAAAACCGCTCCACTATTATCTTAATAAAGAAGTGATCTGTTTTTCGTCGGAAATCAAGCCTATCCTGGCCCGGTTTCCAGAACTGCGATCAACCAATGAGCCTTATTTATACCGTTTTCTTACAACCGGCGTACCTAATTACAACGATGAGACATTTTTCGCCAAGATAAAATCTTTAGCGCCGGCCCATTCAATGACCGTCAATAAGCGGGGCGAGTATAAAACCTGGAAGCATTGGGATTACAATCGCGAGAGCGTCAATCAAACCTATGATTATTCCGCACCTGAAGAAACATTCCGGGAATTACTAAAAGACGCCGTTCGGCTAAGGTTGCGCAGTGACGTCCCAATAGGCACTTGTTTAAGCGGTGGCCTTGACTCATCTTCCATCGTCGCTTTGATGAGTCAAGAAGTCCATCTTCCCATCAAAACATTTTCCGCGCTTTATGCCGACCCTGACTGTGATGAAAGTTCATACGTAAATATAATGAACGGCCGATTTAACACACAGCCTTTTCCGGTTTACCCACGAGCCGATGACCTTTTTGACGTACTATCTAAGATCGTTTGTTTTCAAAACGAACCCAGCGCCGCCCCGGGGCTTTATTCTCAATGGCTTGTCATGCAAGAGGCCCACGGCAAAGTTAAGGTGCTCTTAGACGGCCAGGGGGGCGACGAGCTGCTTGGCGGCTACTTCAGCTATTTCGATCATTATTTATTTTCTTTGCTGTCTAGTTGGACCAAAACAAGAGATAGTAAGTTTTTAAGCTTGTTCTTTGAGGGCAAGCGCGGAATTCGCGGCCTAACCGGACAATTCCAATTACAGCGGCTGACCAAGCTGTTCCTTAAACAACTATTGAGATACTCGATGAGTTCGCCTTTGCCGGGTTTGGCTAATCTATCAATAGCGCTAAGCGGAACAGCTCAATGCCGCTATGGCACTTTACACCCTGAGTTTGCAGACCAGGCGAAAGCCAACGGAAGTCGGCCAAAGAGGCGGCGAAAATTGGATAGCTTACTGGATACGATGCTCTATGATGATTTAACCGTTAGCAGCATACCCGCCCTCTTAAGGTATGAAGACAGGAACAGCATGGCGTTTTCCATTGAAGCACGGACCCCATTTCTCGACTACCGGTTGGTTGAATTTTGCCTGGGACTGCCCTATACCCAAAAGATCGATCGCGCCACAACCAAGTCTATTTTGAGACGGTCGCTGACCGGCATTCTTCCGGAACAGATAGTTAATCGTTCCGATAAAAAAGGTTACCCGACGCCTTTTAATAAATGGTTGCGTGAAGACGAGTGTCGTCAAGCCAAAGAAATACTGCTCTCAAGCGAGTGCAGAAAGCGCCGCATATTCGATCATCGGGTTCTTGAACAAAGCTTGAAAAAACATGCCGGCGGCCAACTGGATCTTAGCTGGGAAATATGGCGCCTCATCACAACCGAACTCTGGTTTCGACAGTTTATCGATCAGGCGATTCCAGGCGCTATAGGCGCGAAACATAACATTCGTCTATCATGTTAGCCGCAGCTATGCCAAAAATAGTTCACATAACCTCTGTTCACCCTGCTTTTGACGTTCGCATCTTTCACAAAGAAGCCGCCGAATTGGCTCGATCCGGCTATGACGTGACCTTAATCGCCCCCCACGATCGAAATCAAACCATCGGCGGCGTCAAAATAAAAGCCCTCCCGGAACCCAAGAGTCGAATCGATCGATTTTGGAATCTCTGGCGGCCCATAAGGCTGGCTCTGGCCCAACGTGCCGATATATACCACATTCACGATCCCGAACTAGTTATTCCAACTATTTTCCTAAGAATAATTTCAAGAGCTAAAACCGTTTATGATGTCCATGAGGACGTGCCAAAAGATATTCTGAGCAAATATTGGATACCGCGTTGGCTGAGGCGGCCGGTCGCTAAGGCTGTCGGTCTTATGGAAACCATGGGCGTAAAGGCGTTCGACGGAGTCGTGGCCGCAACCCCGGCAATTGCTCGAAGATTTCCCCACAAAAAGACTGTGATCGTGCAAAATATGCCTATCCTTGGCGAACTTCAACCCGCCAAATCAAGCCCTTACTTAGAACGACCGCACCTCATTACTTATGTTGGTGGAATCAGCATTATTAGATGCGTAAACGAAATCATCCAGGCTATCGACATGCTGCCCGAGGCGCTAAACGCCAGGTTGGCAATGGCCGGCGATTTTTGCCCCCCCGGACTAGAGACTGAGACGCGCAAATCAGCCGATTTCAAGCGAGTGGATTTTATCGGTTATCAAAGCCGCGAGAAGGTTGCGAATCTTTTAGGCCAAAGTCGAATCGGGCTGGTGCTATTTTACCCTGAAGCAAACCACATCGAGTCACAACCAAACAAGCTTTTTGAATATATGTCCGTCGGCCTTCCCGTAATCGCCTCGAATTTCCCGCTCTGGCGAGAAATCGTTATGGGAACAGGCTGTGGCTTGGTGGTTGACTCCTTAGATCCTAAGGCCATATCTCGGGCCATCAGAGACCTATTGGAAGATCCGCAAGAGGCACTGAATATGGGGCAGCGTGGCCTTAACGCTATTCGCACACGGTATAATTGGGCGATTGAATCGCAAAAACTCCTTGACTTTTACGCTGACAGGCTGGCGCCATGAAGATAGCAACTATTGTCGGCGCCAGACCACAGTTTATTAAGGCCGCGATGGTTTCCCGCGCTCTTGCTTCAGCACCCGGCGCACAAGAAATTCTTATCCATACAGGCCAGCACTACAATGAAGGCCTTTCCCAAATATTTTTTACTGAATTAGAGATACCCCAACCGGACTTCCATTTGGGCATCGGTTCGGGAAGACAGGGCGCTCAAACCGGCCGGATGATTGAAGCCATTGAAGAAGTCCTGGTAAAGATCGACCCGGATTGGGTCCTTGTCTACGGTGACACAAACTCGACGCTCGCCGGCGCTCTCGCCGCCGTCAAACTAGGCATACCCGTGGGACACGTAGAAGCCGGGCTACGTTCTTTCAACCATCGAATGCCGGAGGAAATCAACCGGGTACTTACCGACCATGCGGCGGACCTTCTCTTCGCGCCCACGACAACGGCAATGGAACAATTGCTTCGAGAAGGTGTGGCCGAGGAACGAATCCTTGTGGTCGGCGACGTAATGTTTGACGCCGCGCTTTATTTCGAGGCCAAGGCCGGGACAAAAAGTCAAATACTGAACCGCTTGCATATCGAGCCGCGCGGCTACATGATAGCCACGGTTCATAGAGCGGAAAACACTGACAATATTGCCAGACTACAGGCAATCCTTGAAGGCCTGAGCGCCTTCTCCCGACAAGAGAACATCCCGGTTATAATACCGGTCCATCCCCGCACCCAAAAAGCCTTGGCAGGCAAGCTGAGTTCATATGCATCGGCATCCAGCTGCTTGCGCCTGATCGAGCCGATCGGATATTTGGATATGATTATGCTGCTTAAGAATGCCAGAATAATCGCGACTGATTCAGGTGGTCTGCAAAAAGAGGCCTTCTTTTATCGCGTTCCCTGTGTGACTCTGCGAGATGAGACTGAGTGGGTTGAGCTCGTGGAATTGGGCTGGAACAAGCTGGCGCCGCCCAAATCGACAACGGCTGTCAGCCTGGCGCTAACCGAGAGCTTGAACGCCGATCGAGGCCGAGAATCGAACCCCTACGGTGACGGACAAAGCGCTGCTAAGATTGTGCGCAAGTTGTTAGGTAAGCTATGATTATGCCAAGAAGTGAGGCAGAGTTGGATTTCAATGGTCGGGACTTCGCTACAGTTTCAGTCATCGTGCCTTTAAGAAATGATAAGCTTTATATCCATCAATGCCTTGAATCGCTTGCGAAACAGACCTACCCGGCAGAAAAGCTGAAGATTATCATCGTTGACGGGATAAGCGATGACGGCTCCGTCGCTATCGCCAAAGACTTTATCGACAATTACCGGAACTTCAGCTTGGCACAAAACGCCGCAAGAATTGTTCCGGCGGCCAGAAATATTGGCTTATCTTTGGCGACTGGACAATATATCGGAATGGTCGATTCTCACAGCTATTTAGATGCCGACTATATTGAACGAGCAGTTGGCCTTCTTCGGGATCGGGAAGAGATCGATTGTGTCGGCGGCACCATGAAAACCATCGGAGCCGGATATTTGGCAGGCGCAATCTCATCGGTCCTTTGCTCTCCCTTCGGCGTCGGCAACTCTAGTTTTAGAATCAGCAACAGGGAACTGCTGGTCGACACAGTGCCGTTTGCGGTCTACCGCCGAGCTGTGTTCGAAAAAATCGGACAGTTCGATGAGCGACTTGTCCGTAATGAAGACAATGACTTTCATTGGCGCTTAAGGCGGCAGGGCGGCAAGATTCTTCTGACCCCAAAAATAAATTCATACTACTATGCGCCAAACACTCTGCGTAAGTTCTGTCGCCAAGCGTTCAGGAACGGACTTTGGAACATCCGCATGGTGCGCCTAGTCGGCCGTCGTCGGCTAGCTTGGCGCCATCTCGCGCCCCTGACATTAGTCTCAGCCCTGGCTGTGGCAGCAATCCTGGCTTTCTTTGGCAGGCCGGAACTCCTCTTGGCCATCGGACTGGCGTATTTGGCGGCCGCGCTCACCGGCATTGTTGGCGCCAGGCGAAATGGGGGCTGGCGCTTCTTCCCGATTTTGCCTATGCTTTTCTTGCTAATGCATTTGAGCTACGGCATCGGTTCGGCAACCGGCCTTATTGAAGCCTTAATCCCAGGCGCCTGGCGGCCAATGGCGGCTGGGCCGGGCTCAATAAAGAAACCGCAGAGGCAGAAAGAGAATATCCGGTGAAAATCGTCTTTATTCAGCCGCGAACCTTTCATACCTGGGAAGCGCTGAACATCGGCTATATCGCTGCTTATATACGCAGCCACGGATTTGATGATCTTGAATTCTACAGCGGCTTCTTCGATAACGATGATGAGATGATCGCGGCCGGTCGCAGAGCGGATGTCGTGGCTTTTTCGTGCACCTCTCCGCAGATGAAGCATGCCCTTGAGCTGGCAGCCAAGATCAAAACCAGTAAAAACAAGGTTGTTTTTGGCGGGGTCCATCCCTCGGCCTTACCCGATGAAGTTCTCGAAACCGGCTTGGTCGACACTGTTGTCGTTGGTGAGGGAGAGGCGGCGTTTCTCGATTTCCTACAAGGCGATCATCGGCCTATCTTGCAGAAACACTACATCAGCGATCTCGATGCCCTGCCCTTCCCCGACCGCCTCTTTATCAAGCAAGAGCGGAACATAGCCGAGGCTTTCAGGGACAACGGTTTTAGAATCGCCAGCATTCTGGCGAGCAGGGGTTGTCCATACCGCTGTACTTTTTGCGCCAGCCGATCAGTCTGGTCGAGGAAGGTGCGTTTTCGGAGCGCGGAAAATATATATAGTGAATTTTCCCGGTTAGTGGTGGATCTTAAGATAGATTTCATTAAATTTAGCGACGATACTTTCGCGCTAAAGGAAAGCTTGCTTAAACAATTTTGCGAGACCAAGATAGACGCAGGCGATACGACGCGGTGGGGATGTAACGTCCGGGTCGACACGGTCAAACGATCGACGCTTGAGTTGATGCGCGCGGCGAACTGCGTGGAAGTCTGGTTTGGCGTGGAGAGCGGCTCCCCAAAAATACTGGCGGAAATGAAGAAAGGAATCACAGTCGAGCAAGTTATAGATACGTTTGCCGTCACCAAAGAGCTCGGTTTTTATCGGCGCGCTTATGTACTTCTGGGCATGCCCGATGAAAGCCGTGAAGATATCCGCCTGACTGAAAAGCTTATCGATAAAATAATGCCGGACGCCGTTGGTTTTACCATTCTTGCCCCATATCCGGGCACCGCTTATCACAACCCGGACGCACACAAAAATGTCGATTGGTCCATTGTCGATGAGTATGAAAACAAAATAACCTGTACCAACCACCTAACTAATAAGGCGCTCCGCCAAGAACAAGGCCGACTTGTCAAGAAGTACCGGGAAACGGCGGTCTTTAGGCAAAAAGCCCAAGAATTGGTCCCTTGATGACCGCGGGTATCAAGAGAGCGTTTGACTTTGTCTTGGCTATAGCCGGCTTGCTGGTCCTTAGCCCGGTCCTTTTCCTTATTTATATATTGGTATTGGTTTTTGACGGCCGGCCGGGTATCTTCGTCCAGACAAGAGTCGGCCGCCGAGGGCGGCTCTTTTCTCTATATAAGTTCAGGACTATGCGCCCGGACAACCGTGAACTCCTGGTAACATCGCGCGACGATCAGCGAGTGACAACCCTTGGCCAACACCTCCGCCGCTACAAATTGGATGAACTGCCTCAACTTTTAAATGTCCTTAAGGGAGAGATGAGTTTTGTCGGCCCGAGACCTGAAGTACCAAAGTTCGTCGAACTATTTAAAGCGGAGTACGAGACCATCCTGACCATCAGACCTGGGGTGACCGACCTTGCGTCTATCATATTTAAAGATGAATCAGCCCTGCTCAATGCCGGAGGCCGGGACAGTGAACGGGAGTATATAGATAAAGTTTTGCCGATAAAGATCAGGCATAACTTAGAGTATGTAAAAAAGCATGGATTCTTTACCGACCTGTCGCTGATAATTAAAACAGTAGCGGCCATGGTTCGCCGATCCGGTTCGACTGAAAACCCGTCGGCCGGCCTTTAGCCGACGTTAACTTTGCTGTCTTCTCTTTTCGGGGATACCAGTGAGTCAATTTTAGCGAAAACGACCCGCATCTGCCCTTGCTTAATCAGCTCTTCAAGCTCATGAAGTTGCTTGATCGAAACTGACGCGCCACTATCTTTAAGCTTGAAGATCTTCGGATGCGGGCTTGATAGCAGCGTTTCGGTCGACGTGACCAACTCTTCTTCGATCTTCTCGCCGGGGCGGATGCCTATATATTCGATCGGGACTTTTTCCGGAGCCAGACCCGAGAGTTTTATCAATTTTTCCGCCAGCTCAACGATGGAGACCTGGTCCCCCATATCAAGCAAGAACAGGTCCCCGGGACCGCCAAAAGCCGCTGCTTGCATGACGAGTTGGACGGATTCGGTGATGGTCATCAAATATCTTTTCATATCCGGATGAGTGATAGTGACCGGACCCCCGGCCGCAATTTGCCTTTGAAAGGTCGGCACGACACTCCCCTTGCTGGCCAAAACATTTCCGAAACGTACAACTATAAAATCCGTCTTTGGGCCGGCCAAGCTTAAGACCACTTTTTCCGCCAGGGCTTTTGATTTGCCCATCGTGTTTACCGGATTGACCGCCTTGTCGGTGGAGATCATGACAAACTTTTCCACGCGATGCCGGACCGCGGCTTCGCCCAGGATGAGGGTACCGATAAAGTTATTTTCCAGCGCCGCCTTGGGATTCATCTCCATCATCGGCACGTGCTTGTAAGCGGCGGCATGGAAAATTACCTGCGGATGGTAGGCTTGCAGGGCTTCGTCCATTCTAACCTCATCCTTGACATCGCCTATAACCGTCATCACCTTGCACAGTTTTTTTTCAAACAATTCTTGTTCTATCTCGAACAAGCTGTTTTCAGCGATATCAAGTATGACTAATAGCCCGGGCTTAAAATAACTTATCTGGCGGCAAAGCTCTGAGCCGATAGAGCCGCCGGCGCCGGTCACCAGCACTACCGAACCTGCTAAAAATTCGCTTATCTCTTCAATGTTGACGGTGACCGGGTCCCGGCCAAGAATATCCTCGATTTGGACGTCTCGAATCTGACCGATATTTACCCGGCCGTCGATTATCTCGTAGATGCCGGGCAGCGTCCGGCAGCGCACACCTGTCTGTTTACAAATATTGACAACTTCTTTTTTGACTTGACGTGTTACGGAAGGCATGGCGATTATGACTTCGTCCGCCTTGCTGTCTTGAATAATCCCTTTAAGGTCTTGACACGTCCCCAGCACCCTTATCCCGTGGACCGTCATCTTTTTTTTACTTGGATCGTCATCTATAAATCCTATGGGCAAAAACGCCAAGGCCACATTCTTCAACATTTCTTTAGCGAGCATTTCGCCGGCATCACCGGCGCCGACTATCAAGACGCGCCGCGCGCCTATGGGCGCCCGACCATAAAGCCTGATCTCCGAGAGCGTGCGGCCGGAAAAACGTATACCGCCGACGGTTATCAAAGTCAGCAGCCCGTCGACCACAAAGACCGTTCGGGGTATCGGCAAGGTGCCCAGCGCGTAAGAAAGGAATAAGACCGTGAAGGAGCTGGCGACAACCGCTTGGATTATAACCTGAAGCTCGTGAATGCTGGCATACCGCCACAAACGTCGATACATACCGAACGCGTAGAATATAATCAACTTGACCAGGATAAATGGGATGAAATAAGTTTCAAGAAACCTGAGATATTGAGACTCTATCGGCCAGCCGATGCGCAGCCAAAACGCGACGATAATAGATATACTTAAAGCGATAATATCAAAAATAACGATCAGAGATCGCTTTGCGCCGGTCCCGAAATTCATTACAGAATACCCTTCATAAGATGCCGGTCCCCATATAGAGCGACAAGTTATCTTAGCAAAAAAACCAGATCAGGCGCTAGAAGCGCGGCCGAAAACTGCCATCTGCTGCGTTATCCTCCGCCTCGGCTCGGTCACGTAATCACACATACGCTCCCTTACCTCGGCGTTCGTCTGCCTTGCATCTGTCAGCTTTCGGCGCGTTCTCCAATTTTGACTGGCCAAAGAGCTTTTCGGCCAGGTTTCTAGGCGCCTATCAAGGCACTGTGTCTATGTATTCGGATGACAGCTCTACATACACGTTCGACATCGGTTTCTTTCATATGCGAAAAAACCGGCAGACTCAGGATGTTGGCGCTTATCCGTTCGGTTACCGTTAGATCGCCGGCTATAGAGATAAGACCCGCATAGGCAGACTGGCGATGTGCCGGCGGCCAATAATATTTTCGCGTGGGGATGCCCTCGGCGGCCAAGGCCGACGCCAGGGCGTCACGCCCTAGACCAAAGGCTGGCGGATCGATCAAAACCGAGATGTCTTTGTACGTCGATAAACTTAAGGGGTCGACTTTTTGCCACGTCAACCCCGGCACATCGGCAAGCTTTTGCCTATATGCCCGGGCCAGCTCATTCCGGCGGCGGACGTTATCATCAAGCATCCCGAGACTCGCGAGACCGATGACCGCGTTTAGTTCAGGCATCCGCGCGTTTAGGCCGACAAACCGGCAATCGTAATCCCCGGCATTGCCGTAGTCGCGGGCTATCCGCAATCGGTCGGCCAACTCATCGGAATCCGCCCCAATCAACCCGCCCTCACCGGCCACAGCCACTTTTGTCGGGCTTAAGCTAAAAACCTCGGCGGCGCCAAAACTTCCGATAGGCCTGCCTTTATAAGCGCCGCCGATACCATGGGCCGAATCGGTGATTAGTGGCAATCCGTGACGCGCGGAAATCTCGAGTAAAGCGTCTTTATGGCTGGGATTACCAAAGACATCAACAGCTAGAATAGCACTGACCTTCGGATTTATCGCCGCTTCAACGGCCTGTGGATCAATATTCCAGGAGTCGGGCTCAATATCGACGAAAAGCGGTTCCAGCCCGTTCCAAATCAGCGAGTGGCTGGTGGCGAAGAACGTGAAGGATGGGACAATGACCTGCCCGGTCAATCCAAGCATCTTGGCCGCCAGAATCAGCCCGGACGTGCAGCAAGAGACCGCCACGGCCGGCCGGCCGAACAGCTCGGCCGCCTTAGCTTCGAGCCGGGCTACGTTGACATCATTCGTGAGCTGTCCGCCGGCGATAACGGCGGCAAACGCAGCGCTTAAAGCGTCATAGGTCGGCAGCGTCGGTTGGTTAAAGGCGATAGGCTCGTTAAAGATTGACGTGCCGCCCAAGATGGCCGGCTTGTCGCTGTAAGAATCCAAAGTATAGTTATTGTAGCAAGAGACCGTAGGTAAGAACAAGCGCCCGCCATTGCTACCTCGAACCACTCGCGGTTAAAACGACCCTGATCGTACTAAAAATGATCTTAAGGTCCAAGAAAATCGACTGATGATAAATATAGATTAGATCATATTTAAGCTTATTGGCCGGAGTGGTGGCGTAAGAGCCGCTGACTTGGGCCAGCCCGGTCAACCCGGGCTTGACCTTAAACCGCTCGGTATAACCCGGTATCGCTTTGATAAACCGGCCGACAAAGAAAGGACGCTCCGGCCGGGGGCCGACAAAACTCATCTCACCCTTAAAAATATTGAATAATTGGGGCAGCTCGTCAAAGCGATAGCGTCGCATAAACCGACCCGACGGCGTCACCCGGGCGTCCGCTGTTCCCGCCAAAACAGGGCCCGTCTCCGCCTCGGCGTTTTTAACCATGGTGCGAAACTTATAGATCTGAAAATATTTCCGCCCCTTGCCCACCCGCTCCTGCTTAAATAAGACCGGGCCCGGCGAGGTTGCTTTAACCAAGAGGGCCATTAACAGCATGACGGGCGATAAAATGATAAGCAGGAACAAGGCCCCGAGAATATCGCCGCCCAACTTTAAAAGCGATACCCAGTCCGGCACCGGGTCTTTAGTCAATTCGATCAACGGGATATCGCTTAATAAACTGTAATCGACTCGGCCGATCAGTATCTCGTAGAGATCGGGTACGATTTCAACCTTTATTTCGGTTTCAGAGGAGTGCGCCAGGTCTTCAAGCAATTCCCGCTGGCGTATCAGGGTGGTTACGATAATCCGGTCGACCGGGTTCTCTCTGAGAATCGGGACGATGTCCGTGACCGTCCCGATAACTTTTGAATTCCCTATGGTCCGGCCGACTTGCGCCATCTTTCGGCCCAACACCCCGATGACCCGATAGCCCCACTCCTTGCGATCTTCGAGTTCGATAATCACTTGCTTAGCCAACTCGCCCGTGCCGACAACCAATATACGCTGTTCAGGCCAGTCGATCTTTAACACAAAAGCGCCGAGAAGGCGCCAAGACGTCAGCAGTACGATTAGAAAAATCCAGGACAAGAGAAATACCGCACGGGGAAAAGAGAAGAACCTGGCAAAGAAAGTCAAGCTGGCGGTAAGAAGTGTGCCGGTAGTAACCGCCGGGATGATCGAGTTTAAAATACCGCTTAATCCCTCGGTCCTTTCCGGTTTATATAAATCATGTATATATAGAAATATTATTTGGATGAGGGTGATAAAAACGGCCAGGTTTATATAAGGCTGAAAGTTAAAGATGGGGAGCCGCCCGCCGAACCAGACCAAAAACGCCGCGATCATGCTGATATTGATAAAAAGGACATCGGCCAGAACCGAAACTACCTGCCAGAGGCGTTTTGACAAAGACGAACCTCCTGAGAGCGTGCGAAAACCCTCGCATTTTCGCCCACGCTCTTTCTTGTATTAGCCCCAAATTCTAACCGCTTTAGGGACAAAGTTCAATTAAGAGCTCGGCCGCTTAGCGCGCCCTAGTTGCGCCGGCTCCACGCCGTGATACCGCCGGCGCCAATTGACCAGCGTCCCGCGGGTGATAAGCCGATCGCCATATTTGTTTTTAATCCGGTCCATCGCCCCGGCCAACCTAATCGTCTTGTCATCGAGCAGATCAAGCATCGATAGCCGGCGCGCGCCATGGAGGAGATTGGTCAGTTATCATCTTGTATCCGTCATTGCAAGCGCGGCGAAGCAACCTCTAAATACGAACAGGTGTTCGATTTAACTAAGTTACTCTGAGCAGATAGGATTGTCAAGCAGCATTAATTTACGCGAGTCCCCAACGCCGGCGAATCTTGGTCTCCAACGGCGCGAAGACCGCCCGATCGACGACCAACCCGATGATTATGATAACCGCCATTACCGCCATCACCCGGCTCATATCGTTCATCTCACGGCCGCTTTGGAGCAGAAATCCCAATCCCCCGCCGGTGATAAATAATAGCTCGCCGGCCATCAGCGACCGCCAGGCGAAAGACCAGCCGAGCTTAGACCCGCTAATAATCGCCGGCAAGGCGGCCGGCGCCAAAACATCGAGATAAAGCCGCCAACCTTTGGCCCCCATCGTCTTGGCCGCCCTTAGATATACCGGCGCGATATTCTTAACGCCGTCGGTGGTGGCTATCGTAATCGAGAGCAAAGCGCCCATGATGACCACAAATATTACCGCGCGCTCGCTTAAACCGAACCAGAGGATAGCTATCGGCAGCCAGCAGATGCTGGGGAGCGCCTGCAGGCCCAGCACCAGGAATCCCACGGTTTCCTCCAGCAGCTTTACGCGGCCTATGAGAAATCCCAGCAGCGTGCCGACAACGATGGAAAAGCCAAACCCGATCAGTATCCGCTTTAGGCTCATGGCGATCCCGCGAGCGAACGTGCCGTCCGCAAAGCCCTCGCTAAGCGATTTAAGCACGCTACCCGGCGAAGGATAAAGATATTCTTTGTAGTGCCCGAGTTTAAGAGCGGCCTGCCACATCAGAACAACCAGGATAAGAAAGATCACCGGTTTTATGTATTTACTATATTTACTAAGCTTCTCCATACAGCTCCTCCCTGGCGACCTTATCGATCTCGCTTTTCAGCTCGGTCATTATCTGCTCCGTGACTTGACTGACAACCCGGTCGCCGTCGCGCCGCGGCCGGGTCAAATCGATCTGATATTCTTTCTTGATCCGCGCCGGCCTCGCCGACATGATGATCACGCGGTCCGCCAAGCTTACGGCCTCGCGAACATTGTGGGTGACAAAAATAATCGTCTTACCCGTCGCCAGCCAGATTTCCTGGAGTTCCAGGTGAAGAAGATGGCGCGTTTGCGCATCGAGCGCCGTGAACGGCTCATCCATCAATAGTATCTTCGGTTCCATCGCCAGAGCTCGCGCCAGGGCCACTCTCTGCTTCATGCCGCCCGAAAGTTCATGGATATAGCTGTTTTCGAACCGGGAGAGATGGACCATTCGGAGCAGATCGCGCGCCCGCTCCCGCCGCTCTTTCTTATCGACCCGTTTGATCTTCAGGCCGAATTCAACGTTCTTTAAAACGTTCAGCCAGGGAAAAAGAGCCCGCTCCTGAAAGATTACCACCCGATCGCTGCCCGGACCCTTGATCGGCCGGCCGTCCACACAAATATCGCCGCTTTCGGGCGTTTCAAGCCCGGCTATTAAATTCAATAAGGTCGATTTACCGCAGCCGGACGGCCCGACGAGACAAATAAACTCGCCGGGCCGGACCGCGATATTTAAGCCGCGCAGAACGTCCAGTTTCGAGTCCGTGGAGGTAAAGCCCTTGGAAATATCCTTCAACTCCAGCCGGAGCTCGGTTGTCTCAGGTAGACTTGGCCCCATCTCCTTTTTGATCAATATCCGCCATAATCCCGCGTCCTCGACGACGCTGACGGGGCAATGCTGAAACTCGCAAAAACGCGGTATCAGCTCTTTCGCCGCCGGCGGATGGTCGGTAATGACTTCCAACACCTGGCCCGATTCAAGTGACTTCAAAGCCTCGTTGGTGTTGACCAGCGGACAACTGCAAAGCTCCTTTTTTAAGTTAAGGCTTTTTGTTATTTTCTCGTCACTTAACATTCATGCGCCCTTCTTAATTACTTGATTTGCGGTTCGCCCTGTTCTTTTAAGACCTCGTTTAGCGGCTTTAAGTCATAGATGTTTTTGACATCGTCGCTTTTTATAAACCCTAGCCCGAAAGCCGATTTCGCCGATTTAAAAAGCGAACTCTTGACCGGGTCCCAGGTTACTGTCAATCGCGTGAACGCCTTGCTCAGAACATCGTCCGCTAGGCTTTTGCCCGTCAACTTCTTGATTTCTCCGTTAAGAATGGTTTGGGCCGCCGATGGATTATCATTGATCCAATTTGTGGTCTCGATATGCCCTTTCAGCCAGGCCTTGACCAGGTCCGGATGTTCTTTAAGAAACTTGGCGCCGACAATGACGTTTGCCGTGACAAACTTGCCGCCCGGCCAGCGGTCGCGCTCATCGATAAACAACCGACCGTTACCTTCTTTTTCCAATCTGGCGCCCCAGGGTTCCGGAACCCAAGCGCCGTCAAGCTCCTTCTTGATGAAAAGGGTCAAGATATCCGGATTTTCAGCCGGCGCGACCTCAACATCGCCGCCCTGATCTTTTAGTTTGAGCCCGTTCTCTTTTAAGTATGTACGCAAAGCCACATCCTGCGTATTTCCAAGTTGGGGCGAGGCCAGTTTCTTGCCGTGAAGATCTTTGGCGCTCTCGATGTTGGCGTCCTTGCGAACAATAAAAACAGCTCCGCCGCTGGTAGCGCCGGCGATCACGCGAAGCGCCTCTCCGTTGGATTTAATGTAGCCGTTGATCGCCGGGTTGGGACCGATATAGCCGATGTCGATAGCGTCGGCGAAAAGCGCCTCTATCTCGGACGGGCCGGCATTGAAGACCTGGGTCTCGATCTTAACTTTCTTGCCCAGAGCCTGCTGAAAAATCCCGCGAGACAGCCCGACGATCGCCTGCGAATGCGTGATGTTCGGAAAATAACCGACGCGCACGGTTCCCGACAACGCTTCGCTCTGCTTACCGGATGTCTTCTTCTCGGCCGCCGGTTTAGTTTGTCGGCAACCGACCGCCGACAGCGCCAAACTAATTGATATAATGATAAGTAATGGGATAAACCTCCCTGACTTCTCGCCAAATCCCTTAATGGCCATAAAATCCCCCATTCATCTTCTCTATCTCGACCTATTTAGTAGACAATGGACCAAAAAAATATATCTCCATTGCCAAAGCCCTTAAACTTTAGCCAGATTATCCAGGCTGATCTTCTTGGTTCGCTTGAGGACATCGGCAAAAGTAGTGTTGTCTAGGACCTTGGCTAAAGCGTTTCTGGCTTCCAGCCAGACGCTTCTCAGCCCGCAAGCGGCTTCCTCCGGACACTCCTCGTAGGCGGTCGTGCTGGCGCAACTTATCGGCGCAAGCGGACCATCTACAATTCTTATCACCTCTCCTACGGTTATGCTTTCCGGTGGACGCGCAAGATAATAACCGCCTTGATTGCCGCGGCGGGAACGGACGACTCCGGCCCGGTTGAGCAGGAGCAAGATATTTTCAAGATATTTAACGGGGATATGCTGGCGCTCGGCAATGGCGTGAATCCGGGAGACTCCGCCGGCTTTGTGGTTGATGGCTAAATCGAGGACCGCTCTGGTGGCATAGTCTCCCTTAGCTGAAATACGCAATGTCTTCTCTCCCTTGTCCAGTTACTCTACCATTTAAGTAGAGTTTATACCCCCTATATCGGCTACTGTCAACGAATTTTTAATTATTTCTTAAAAGAATTTGACTTCCGCGACGGGCGCTTAGGAGCCGGCCACCCGGAATAAGATGTTTTTCTCAATCTCGCCCAGGTGGTCGGGATCGGTGATTTTTTGCCTGTTGAGCCCGAGGACATAAAATACATCGACCGCGTCGTCGCCGTAGGTCGATATCTTGGCCAGGTGGATATCGAGATTCAACTCAAAAAGAGCGCCGGTCAGCTTGTAAAGCAGGCCGATCTCATCCGCCGCGTGGACCTCGATAATCGTATATTTGTCAGAGGCCTGGTTGTCGACGACCACTCGCGGGGCGGCGGCCTTAACCGGTTTTTGATACCGGCGCGCCAGCTCATCGACATGGTAAGGCAGGGCGAGGCGCCCGGATATCGCTTTGGCTATGGATTCTCGCGCCCGGTCGAAAAGCTCAAGCGTTACCTCAGGTTCGAAGGCGCCGGTAACCTTAAAGACCTCAAGAGCCCGCCCGTCACCCGTCGTATATATCTGCGCCGCCAAGACGCTCAGGCCGCTTAAGGCCAAGGCGCCGGCTATACGGTTAAAAAGGCCGGGGCGGTCGGGCGCGACCACCGCCAGTTCGCTTAAGCCGGGCACATCCGACCAGAGAACAACCTGCGTCTCTTCAGCGTTGCCAAGCAGGTCGAAATGTTTTTCTTCCAATCTGATCCGCTGATCGGCGTCGAGGCCGGCGGCGCCTTCCAGGGCGGCTAAGACTTTATGAAAAAGCTCTCTTATCAAAGCCGCCCGCCATACCCCCCAGGCCTTGGGACCGGTCGCTTTGGCGTCGGCTATGGTCAACAGGTAGAGCATTTTCAAGCGGTCCGCGTCGCCGACAGTGGCCGCCACCCCATTGACGACCCGGCTGTCGTTCAAATCCCGCCGCGTCGCCACCCGGCTTAAAAGCAGATGGTTTCCGACGAGAAAGCTGATGGTCTCCCGGCCGTGCCGGTCCAAGCCCAGTTCGGCGGCGATATCCGCGGCGACGGCCTCACCGGCGGCGGCATGGGGCCGGCCGCGGCCTTTGCCGATATCGTGCAAGAGCCCGCCTAAAAGCAGCCAATCGGGATGAGTGATATCGCGGTGGATAACCTCGACCAAGGAGTCGGTCGATGAGCCAAACCCGGCCAATTCCGCCACTGTATAGAAAGCGTGGACGTCGACCGTATAGAGGTGGTTGGTGTCCGCCACGGCCAGCGCGTCTATCTCCCGCCACTGAGGAATAAGCGCTGTCAGTTGACCGGAATACGCCAAGTCCTCCAGCGCCTCTATACCTTGATCGGCGTTGCGAAGCGCGCTGAGCAAGACCTCGATACCGCTGAGGCCTACCGCGAGCGGGGCTTTGGGCCGCGCTTCTCCAAGCTCGAAAAAGAAAGCGTCGCTAATATGGGCGACCGCCCGCGTGCAGCCATAAAAACGGCGGTTGAAGCGTGTGCCCGCGCCGGCTTCGTTTGGAAACATCCGGTCGACCAGCTCGCCGCGGTATTCGTTAAGCAAGATGTCGGAGGTTTTACCCGAGATATCCTGCAGCCCCGCCCGGACCTGCCAGAGAAAGTCCTCGGCCTCGGCCAGGGTCTCCTTATCCGCTTGCGCCAGCGGCGCTTCGACCCCGGCGGCGCCTAAGGCTTTGGCTATCCATGAGACCGTCTGTATATCGCGCAGGCCGCCCCGGCCCTCTTTTACATTAGCCTCGAGCAAACGCCCG
>JAUXSL010000026.1 GCA_030679975.1 Actinomycetota bacterium | reverse complement strand
TATTCGATAACGCCTTCGATTTCCAGCTGCTGGAGGACGGCGAAGAATAAATCGGGATTCGGGTCCCTGATGGGCGCCAAGTGACCGCCGTTGTAGCCCGTGCGAGTCGGGTAAAGCTTTTTAAGAATTGTGATTATCGCCTTTCGCATGGCTTTTTCATCGCGCGGCTCGTCGTAGTCTAAAGCCGGCTCAGACGCGACGTTTTGGTCGATTAGGTTCTTGGCCCCGCAATTCGGACAGATATATTCAAACATGGCGTAAGCCGCGCCGAGATCCCGGGCTTGATATTAATATAAAAGTAAACGAACAGGTGTTCGCTGTCAAGCCAATTCCCGCGCCTTCTTTATCCGATCCACGCTCGTCTCTTTCCCTAATATCTCGAGACTTTCAAAGAGCGGCGGGCTGACGGTGCGGCCGCTGATAGCTACGCGGATGGGTTGGAACACCTTACCGGGTTTTTGACCGAGTTCGTCGGCCAGAGCCCGCAAGGCTGTGTCCAAGACGTCATGGGTCCAGTCGTCTATCTGGGCCAACTTAGCCGCGGCGGCTTCAAGAGCGGCAGCCGCGCCTTCCTTGTGCAGCACCTTGTCGACTGCCGCCGGGTCATAGTCTACGTCTTTAAAGAAGAAATCGGTCAGGGCGACGATCTCGCCCAACTTGACCAAGCGCTCCCGGCAGACGGCCGCCATGGCTTCCAGACGCCGGAGCTCGGCGGCCGCGATCTCCCCGTCCGGCAAGAGCCCGGCTCCCCGCCAGAACGGTATCAAGCGTTGCGCCAGCTCCGCGACGGTGAGTTGGCGGATATAGTGACCGTTCATCCAGTCAAGTTTGGCTGTGTCGAAGACCGCGGGGCTTCTTGTGACCTTGTCCAGGCTAAACCTGTCTTTGAGGTCCGCCGGCGAAAAGAGGGTCGTCTTGTCGTCCCAGGCCCAGCCGAGGAGAGCGAGAAAATTAACCATGGTCTCGGGCAGATAACCAACGTCGCGAAAAGCTTCGATCGACGTGGCGCCGTGGCGCTTACTCAGAGGCGCTTTATCAGCCCCGAGAATCATCGATAGATGGGCGAAAGCAGGCGGCTCAGCGCCGAGAGCTTCGTATATCTGCATCTGCCTCGGAGTGTTGGGCAGATGGTCTTCGCCCCGGATCACGTGGGTCATGCCCATCTCGATATCGTCGACGACAGCGGCGAAATTATATGTCGGTATGCCGTCGGGGCGCATGATGATGAGGTCATCGAGTTCGGCGTTGTCAAATACGACCCGCCCTCTGATCAGATCGTCGACTATCGTTTCGCCCTCATCCCGCGAGATAAACCTTGTGGTCGGACGGCGTCCGCCGGCGATATAGTCGGCTTCTTCCGCCGGCGTCAGCGCCCGGCAACGCCGGTAATACCTGGGCGAGCCCCCCGCCGCCGCGGCCGCCCGCCGCCGGGCCTCAAGTTCCTCGGGCTCGCAATAACAGAGATACGCCCGGCCGGTTTCCACTAAGCCCGTCGCCTTAGCGGCATATAGGTCGAGGCGGTCCATCTGCCGGTAAGGGCCTTCGTCACAGTCCAGCCCCAGCCAGGTCATGGAGTCGATGATGGCGCGGATAGCATCCTCGGTTGATCTGGCCCGGTCGGTATCTTCTATCCGCAAGATTAATTCGCCGCCCTCATGCCGGGCGAAAAGCCAATTGTACAGAGCGGTTCTGGCCCCGCCGACATGCAGGTAGCCGGTCGGACTGGGCGCGAAACGAACCCGGATTGTCATTTACTTCTCCTTAGATTCCCGCTTCCGCGGGAATGACATAGTTGTCATCCCCGCGATATCAATGTCATCCCCGCGAAACTTGTCCTCGACTCCGATCGGGGAGCGGGGATCGACTGATTCTCGGCCAGACAAAAACAAATATCAGAACCGCCAGTGTCGCCGTGGCGGCGCCATATAAGAATGTGGCCTTTGGGCCGACCGCGTCCCATAACCAGCCGCCGATGATGCTGGCGGGCAAGAGAGACAGCCCGTTCAGGAAATGATACAGACCAAGACCGGACGCCCGCAAGTGGGCCGGCGACATATCGGCGGCGAACGCTCTTTGCACCCCGTCGGTCAGGGCCGGAAAGGTGCCGTACAAAATAAACAGGGGCAACATATAAACCGCCCTTGCGGCCAACGCCAAGCCGACATATACCAGGGCGAAAGCCAGATAGCCGATTATCAAGACGCTCCGGCGACCGATCGCGTCTGAAAGTATCCCGGCGGGATATGAAAAGCCGGCATAAGTAAGACTGAAGGCTACATAATACATGGTGACAAGGACAGGCGACACGCCAAGGCTCTTAGCGCGCAAGATCAGGAAGACGTTGCTGGAATTTCCCAGACCGAACAAGACAATAATGACCAAAAACATCTTATATTCAATCGGAAAGAGGGCCAACCGAAAACCGGGCAATTTGGGGTCTCGGCCTTTGGCCCGTTTTTCAGCAACGAATAGGGCGAGAATGGCCACCGCGATCAGGGCCGGGATACCCGCGAGCATGAAAAGCAAGCGATAGTTTGTCCGTCCGATAACATAATAGAGAAGCCCCGCGCCGAGCAGCGGTCCGATTATGGCGCCCACCGTATCGAGCATCCGGTGAAAACCGAAAGCGCGGCCGCGCTCAGTTGCGGCAACGGAGTCGGCGATGATAGCGTCGCGCGGAGCGGCGCGCACCCCTTTGCCCACCCGGTCGAGAAACCTCAACCCCAGAGCTTGCGACCAGGTCGTTGCCAGACCCAGGAGCGGTCGTGAAACAACGCCGACACTGTAACCCAGTACCGCCAGGGCCTTGCGCTTCTTGATCTTATCCGAAAACCAACCGCTGAAGAGGACCGATATGCTGGCGGTGCTCTCCGCCACCCCTTCAATCAAGCCGATCAACGCTTTTCTCACCTTTAAGACGTCGGCCAGAAATATCGGGATAAACGGATAGATCATCTCCGAACTGATGTCGGCGAACATGCTGACCAGACCGAGCAGAACGATATTCTTTTTAACGCCGAAGACGCGGTCTGACTTATTCACGGATCAACGGCCTTACCTCCGGCCTCGCCG
This sequence comes from Actinomycetota bacterium, assembly GCA_030679975.1. GTDB lineage: Bacteria > Actinomycetota > Aquicultoria > CAJVYJ01 > JAUVQD01 > JAUXSL01. The sequence goes on along the minus strand of JAUXSL010000026.1, from coordinate 2,183 downwards.
AGACGACGCCGATCGCCTCGGCGATCGCCGCTCCGGCGGCCTCAAGCCTGTCCTTATCCGAGTAATAAAGCTCGATCAATGGGTCCCCCGTCTTAACAGGGTCGCCGAGTTTGGCGAGCATTACCAGCCCCGCGCTTCTGTCGATCTGACCCTTTTCACCTAGATGACCGCCTGCTAAGACGGCTGACGCCAGGCCAAGTCGACCGCAATCGGCGATATTCAACCAACCGTCGGATTCGGCGGCTATCACACGGCGCCCGGGCGCCACGGACAATAAATCGGGACTGTCTACCACGCGCGAATCGCCCCCCTGGGCGGCGATCATCTCTTTAAACTTTTGCGCGCCTTGACCGGAATCGAGACATTTAGTAACGAGCCTCACGGCGCCATCCGGATCGGCGACGAGACCGGCCATCTCGACCATCAACGCGGCCAGGCGGACAGAGAGTTCGCGCAGATCGGCCGGGCCGCCGCCCGTGAGGCAATCGATAGCTTCCTTTACTTCCAAAGCGTTGCCGACCGCCCGGCCCAGCGGCCGGCTCATATCGGTTATAAGGCAGCGGACCTTCAAACCAAGACCGTCTCCGACCTCCGTCAGGACCGCGGCCAATTCCCGCGACTCAGCTAAAGTCGGCATAAAAGCGCCGCTGCCGGTCTTGACATCGATCAAGATGTTCTTAGCCCCGCCGGCTGCTTTTTTACTGATTATGCTGGCGGCGATCAACGGTATCGAAGCGACCGTCGCCGTTTGGTCTCTGAGGGCATATATCTTTTTGTCGGCCGGGACCAGATCGGCGGTTTGAGCGGCGATCGCCGCGCCGACACTTTTTAGTTGACCGACAAATTCAGCGACGCTTAAGCCCGCCCGGAAGCCGGAGATGGATTCAAGTTTGTCCAGAGTGCCGCCGGTATGACCGAGCGCCCGACCGGAGAGTTTAGGCACCGTTACCCCGGCGGCGGCGGCCAAAGGGACTACCACCAGCGTGGCCTTGTCCCCCACGCCGCCGGTGCTGTGTTTATCGACCGGTTCCCCGTCCACCCCGCTTAGATCGACCGTCTTACCCGAAGCAACCATGGCCTCGGTCAGATAGGCCGTTTCCCGCGAATCCAACCCGCGCAGATAAGCAGCCATCAGCCAGGCGGCCATCTGGGGATCGGTGATGCGCCCGCTTACGAAACCATCAATCAGAAATTCAAGCTCTTGCCGGTCATGCCGGCCGCCGTCACGCTTCTTAGCTATCAACTCATAAGAGATCATATGGAGCCAGTCTAGGGGGCAAGTCCAAGGGGGTCAATGGAGCGAACGATCGGCCACAAACTTTTGCCATGCAGATCGACGGTCAAGCCCATCGCCTCGGCGATAGTCCGGGCCAAATCGGCAAATGTCGGTCTTGTCCCGAAATCAACCCCCGGCTCGATCGCCGAACCGCGGAGAAGGAGCGGCGCGTATTCGCGGGAATGGTCGGTCGAAGGCGTCGTCGGATCGCAACCATGGTCGGCGGTAAGCACCAACAGGTCATCTTCCCGCAAGGCGGAAAGGACCTCCGGCAACCGCTTGTCCGCCGCCGCCAGAGCGGCCGCGTAACCGCGAGGGTTGTTCCTATGCCCCCAGAGCATATCGAAATCGACCAGATTAGCGAAGACGATCGCCTTACCCGGCCTGGTCATATATTCAAGAGTCTGGTCGAAAGTCTCTTCATTGCCGCTGGTGTGCCGGGATTCGGAGATGCCCCGGCCGGCGAAGATCTCGCCTATCTTTCCCGCCGCTAAGACCCGCACGCCTTGCCCGACCGCGAAATCAAGAAGCGTCGGCGTCGGCGGCGTCATAGAGAAATCCTTGCGCCGGTGAGTGCGCACATACGCGCCCACCTCCCCGGTGAAGGGGCGGGCGATGACCCGGGCAACTCCATTCTCGCCCGTGAGCATCTCTCGCGTCGCCGCGCAGAGCCGGTAAAGCTCGTCGACCGGAATAACAGATTCGTGCGCCGCTATCTGCCAAACGCTATCGGCCGAAGTATAGACGATAGGGCAGCCGGTGCGCTGGTGTTCCGCGCCAAGTTCGGCAATGATAGCCGTGCCTGAAGCCGCCTTGTTACCTAAGGCCTTCAGACCGGTCCGGCGCTCGAATTCCGCTATCAGCTCCGGCGGGAAGCCGTCGGGATAGACGGGAAACGGCTGCTTCA
>JAUXSL010000024.1 GCA_030679975.1 Actinomycetota bacterium | reverse complement strand
TCATGCTCTAAAGTACGAAGGCTTTGATGGCTTTGCGATGCTTGGGCCATGGGAGAAGATAAAGATATCTCAACAGATCAATAAACGCCGGAGAGACACCTCGTCCTTAAAGGATGAGGAATATTTGAAGCGGCGCGCCCTATTTGATCATTTGCAGAATCATCCTAAATTACTTATCCATCCGGTGAATCCATTTAGGCTTAGCGAGCGACTCAGTATCCAACAAGGTCTTTTTATGCTGCCGGGGGATATCACCCAGAGCTTTAAAGCAAATCTCAAAGCCCATCCCAATCACGAGAAAAACTATGAACCTATAAAAATCAGCAGCTCGCCAAGTGTGCGCAAAGATTTCTTGCGAAAACTCAATCGCATGAATATTAATAGAGCAACCTTATTCCCGGATCTTTCAGGATTTGCCGAATCGCTAAAGACATTTTTAACGCGTCAGTGGTTCGACAATGAAGACAGCACCTAACAATCCGCTGAGCTTGGGCGTTGCCTACGTGTTTTTGCGAGTGACAAACACAAGATGGAATTCAAGTTAGCCGGTCAAAATCTTTGTGGAACAAGAATTCAAAAATAATTGGCGCGCGCGTTTTGGGTCAATGGGGCTAGAAAGGCTCCGCATTCCGCTGCTCAACAGCGGAATCAAGCGAAACTTCGATCCAGCCGGTCTATCTGGGTTTCGCTTGGCCGCGCCAACAGCCACCGAGGCGCGGCGCGGAGCCGTCGGCGGTCTGGGAAACTCAAGCCCTCGGCCCTCAATCGGCTTCGGAATTCTCCACGAAAAAAGTTCGAGCTTCCGACAGAACGGCCCACTACATAAAAGTAAAAGAAAAAGCGTCTCGTTTATTTACTAAAGCCAGCGGATGTCGATGTCCTTTTCCACGCTTGCGAATTCCCTATCGCCCGTCAGGATGATGCCTTTGATTTCCTTAGCCAGGCCCACGGCAAACGCATCAGCGTAAGCTAAGCCGCCTCGCGCTTTGATCCCGGCCGCGACTTGGGCCCTCTCGAAAGTAGCATCGACTAAGTGAATGTCTTCCGTGGCAACAATGTCTTGTGCTACCTGCGCGGCCAGCTTTGCCGATCGCCGTCGCTGGACGATGTATAGCACTTCGCCAAGATTAATGACGCTCATAAAAACAGTGGTCTTTGAAGACGAGATGACGCTGCTCACCTGCTCAGCCCCGGACTCGTCCTCAAGCATTGCTAAAATCGCGTAGCTGTCGAGCACATAGCGATCAGCGGGCATCTTCTCGCCGGCGCTCCTCTGCCCTCTGTGCCGTTAATTCCCCGGTCAACGATCTTTTCCCTTTTAACTTGCCGCGCCACGCCAAAATGGGGTGCTTGGGCAAAGGCTCGATCTCAATGAGCCCGCCTTTCTGTCTTACCTCAAGCCTTGCCCCACGCTCGATGCCCAACTGCCGCCGTATAGGCGCCGGTATAACTATTTGTCCCTTTTCAGAAACCGTGACTTTCATCTTAGTATTTCCTCTGCCTTACTTACATGTACGTCTTACTAACGATTAAATTACTACTCTCAACATGTTTTGTCAATCCATCCACGGGCTATTTTAAGCCTGCTCTCAATGTGGGTCTGGACGCGGGATGTAACTCTATTCAATCCTATTCGTCGTAACTCGACGACAACGGCCCGTCGCAGTCATCGCAGACGACTTTGGCCATCTCGACCTCGACCCTGGCCCCGCAATCGACGCAGATCTTTTTGACCTTGCCGACCGGCTTATCGGCGTGGCCGCCGCAACCGAGACCTCGCAGATTACTTTGTGTCTGATGCTTTTCAAGTTTAGCCATTAATTTAAGTCCCTCATTGTTATTCCACTATCGATACCACATCGTGTTCCCTGACATGCTCGGGCACTTTTAGGCCTATTTCAGCACCGGCGTCGGCCGCCGCCACACTCTCATGCCCTATTTGGATGGATTCGACGGTCAAAGTCAAATCAGTAGTGTGGCCGAGAATGTGTATTACGTCGCCGACAGACAGTCGATCCGACAAAATTATACCCGCTACACCCAGGTGGCTGAAATAATGGGTGACCTTGCCGACTTCTTTTTCCACCATCGATGGCCTCCTTCTCTTCCTGCTCCCTTAGGCGGCTTTGCGCTTCTTTTTCGCCGGCGCCGGAGCCGCTTGCGGGCGGGCGAATTCATCGGCCACCATGACCAGCGCTTCCGACAGCGTCGGGTAAGCATGAACGGCGTCGCGCATCTCGTCGACCGACATCTTACATTTTATAACGATTCCCGCCTCGTTTATCAAGTCGCCCGCGTGCGGGGAGACAATCGCGCACCCGAGGATGCGCCCGGTCGCTTTTTCAGCGACCATTTTGATCAGGCCGCGGGTATCGCGTAATATTTGCGCCCTCGGCACCTGACCGAAGGAGAGAGTCCGCGCCTCGACTTGATGACCGCGCTCAACGGCCGCGGATTCCGTCAATCCGACCTGGGCCACTTCCGGATGAGTGAAAGTACAGCTTGGAATCGCGTCGTAATCGATCTGCCGCCGCTCCCCGCCCATGGCGTTGCCCGCCGCCACGCGCCCCTCCATGATGGCGACGCTTGCCAGCATCGGTTCGCCGCAGACATCGCCGGCTGCATAAATGTGCGGCAGCGAGGTCGCAAATTCGTCGTTGACTATTATAGCGCCGCGCTTATCCACCTTGACGCCGATCTCTTCCAGCCCGAGCCCGGCCGTATTCGGGACCCGACCGACCGCCATCATCACCTCTTGCGCTCGATACTTCTGTTCCAGTCCGATCGTTTTGACCGTGACTATTCTGTCACCGTCCGCCCGGTCGACGGAGAGAACCGCTTCATCCGTGTGGATGACGATTCCGTCTTCTTCTAAAAACCCCGCGGCGGCCTCGGCTATTTCCGGCTCGACCCTCGGCAATATCCTGGGGCCTCTCTGAATGACCCTGACTCTCGTGCCAAAGTGGACGAACATCTGCGCAAACTCCAGCCCGAGCGGCCCGGCGCCGATAATGATCAACGACGAAGGCGCGTCGGTCAGGCCCATTATTTCCGCGTGAGTCAAGTATCCCGCCTTCTTTAACCCGCTTATCTCGGGGATGCTTGTAGATGAACCGGTGGCAATGAGAAATTTCGTACCGAACAGCTCAACGCCGTTAACCTCGATTTGATGGCTACCTGTAAATACCGCCCGCCCATGGAACTGAAAGAAGCGCCGCAGTCCTCTCAGCCGCCCATCGTACTTCTGTTGCCTCAACACTTCGACAACTTCCCCGGCTTCCTGTACGGCCTGCGCGAAGTTGAGGCTGACGGATTGGGCGCCTTTAATCGACCTAAGGTTCTTCTGTTTCGCCATATGGACGACTTCGCCGTCCCTCAAGAGATTTTTTGTCGGGACGCAGCTGATATTAGCGCAGGTCCCGCCGACATCCCCGGCCTCGACCAGCGCTATTCTCGCGCCGAACTCCCCGGCCTTTAGGGCCGCCGACACCGCGGCGGAGCCGCCGCCGATGATGATGAAGTCAAATTTTTCCATACGGGTAAGTTACCCAATTTTGATGAGTGCAGCGGCTTGGCGATAACTAAACGAATCGCTATACTTGATGAATGCGGGGCGTGGCGCAGTTTGGTAGCGCATCGGGCTGGGGGTCCGGTGGTCGCAGGTTCGAATCCTGTCGCCCCGACAAAACACCTGACCCCAGTCGGGGCGACAGAATTCGAACCTGGTAGGGGTATTTTTTACCAAGCTTGTCATTGGTTTCACCGCCACCGGGGCCGGGGTCCAAGTGGACATCCGCGAATTCGTGGCAGCGTAAGCGATGACGACATATCGAGATTTTGCCGGAGATGGGAAATAACCGAGCTGGCGGCGGTGACTCCCCAGCCTTTATGACAGGAACCCGCTAAGCACTTAGCGAGCCGGGATGGCGGTTCATTGTCCGCTGGCTTCCGAGACCGACCTGCTCCTTTTTCTCAAGATTTTCAATAGATAGAGAAGCAAGAAGGCGGCAACCAGAACACTGAAGTAGACCCACGGAAAAATGAGGAAGCTGCGAGTCGCTCTTTTTTTGACATCGAAAGTCTTTAAGTCCGAACCGTAATAAACGTTGGCGACAGCTTTGAACCGACCAAACAAGGGGGCGTCTTTCCAATCGACTTTCATGATTCTTTTTGTCTTCGGCAAGACGGTTATCTCCCCAAGGTCTTCTGAGTCCACTTTCCGGCCACTGGAGTTAAAAAAATCGATTTTCCCGCGGGTTGTTAAGTGAACGTTTCCATCATTGGCGAAGACGACTTCGGTCCCCACGTTCCGGCCAAAGACAGGTCTGACCACCTTAAATCCGGCTATTATCCCTTGGCGAGCAACGCCCCCCTTGACTGTCACCATTATCAAGGAACCGATACGCCCTCGAAGCAGTCCCTCCTTTTTTACTTTCTGAGCGCTCTCAAAAAAAATAACGGCATAATGGCCCCCGACCTCCGCGTTCGCCGGGATTTTCAGCGTAAAAGGAATCGCCTGAGCGCTTTTGGCGGGAACGGTAAATTCGGTCTTTTGAAGCTCGATCCACGTCGCCGCCGAATAGGTTTCATTTCCCGGCTTTGAAAAGACGAAGGTGTTGTCCGGATTTATTCTGTAGTCCATCGCATAAACCCGTATCTTCAGGGGTGTGGGTTCTTTGTTGATGACTTGTACGGTTTTGGCGACAGTGTCGCCTCTGGCGGCTGAAATCTCGAGCTTGCTCGGCGCCACCGAATAGGTGACTTGGGCAAAGAGCGGCGCTGGGAAAAGAAGCAAGAGGGTCATCGCCAACAAGGCAAAAACTATTTTTTTGATCACCGTGAACCTCCCGTTGTTGCGAACAATAAAGCGCTTTAATATCGGCTTCAGAGCCCCGGCAGGGACTCTGAAGCCGCTTAGATCGGCAATTAATTATACTCTATGGCTGCACCGCCGTGTAAATATGCTCGGCGGTGTAGGAATCCGGATCGTCGTTCCAGGTGATGTTGAGGTTGTAGGTGACGGCGCTGTTTGAGCCGGCGGTCTTGCCGCCGCTGTCGACCAGCGTGTCGGTGTTCTGGACCTGGACCGGATTTGCCTGTGCCGGTGAGGTGAAGGTAAGCTGTGCCGACGGTATCACCCAGCCGGTATTGGCCCCGGTCAAATCGCTTGCCTTTCGGACAAACAACTGCCAATTGCGGTTTGACCGCACTGTGG
>JAUXSL010000016.1 GCA_030679975.1 Actinomycetota bacterium | reverse complement strand
CATCGATCGACTTGGAGCCGAAGTTGCGGATATTGACCAGGTCTATCTCCGAGTGGTCGAGAAGTTGCTGGAGCGTATCTATCCCCTGCCTCTTTAAGCAATTATACGACCGGACCGAAAGTTCCAGGTCCTCGATCGGCGAGTTCAGCGCCGGCTCCTTAAGGCTTTCATCGGCCACGAATACGCTCTCTTTTGCCTGCTCTTCCGCTTGCTCAGCGAAGAGCATCATGTGTTCGTTTATTATCTGGCTGGCCATGCTGACCGCTTCATTCGGCGTGATGCTGCCGTTCGTGTGCACCTCAAGCAAAAGCTTGTCATAGTCGGTCCGCTGACCCACGCGAGTATGCTCGACAGTGTATGAAACTTTTCTGACCGGCGTAAATATTGAATCTATCGGAATAACACCGATCGGGTCGGTGGCTTTCTTGTTCCGCTCACCGGACGTGTAACCCCGCCCCTTTTCAACAGACAGCTCGGCTTCGAGCTTGCCGGTTTTATTAAGCGTCGCCAGCGGCAACTCGGGATTCAAGACTTCTACTCCCGCCGGATAAGAAATATCGCCGGCGGTCACTGTCTTCGGCCCCTTGACCTTTAATCGCAATGTCGCTTCCGATTCACCGTTTAGCTTCAGTACCAGGCTTTTGACGTTTAAGATAATATCGGTGACGTCCTCGCGTACCCCTTTTATGGCGGTAAATTCGTGATCGACGCCCTCAAGCTTGAGCGTCGTAACAGCCGCGCCGGGTAAAGATGATAACAGCACCCTGCGCATGCAGTTTCCCAGTGTGTAACCGAACCCGCGCTCAAGCGGCTCAACCGTAAACCGCGCTGAGATCTCGTCAATCTCTTCGACTGAAATACGAGGCCTTTTGAACTCAATCATATGTTAAAAGTTCCCCCTCACCCTACTTCGAATACAGCTCGACGATGAGCTGCTCGTGAACAGGCATTGTTATCTGCGCCCTTGTCGGCAGGTCTGTGACCTTGCCGGTCAAGTTCTTTGAATCTATCTCCAGCCACTCGGGAATCACGGCCTTTGACGCCGCACCCGCCGCTTCGCGGATCCTGTCGGCGGCCTTGGCTCCCGGGGCCATGTTAAAAATGTCGCCGACTTTTAGCCGGTACGACGGGATATCGACGCGCCGTCCGTTAATGACAAAATGGCCATGACGCACCAATTGCCTGGCTTCAGGCCGGGAAAACGCAAAACCGGCCCTATAGACGACATCGTCGAATCGGATTTCAAGCAGACGGAGAAGGTTCTCGCCGGTAATCCCTTTTTGCCGGGCGGCCTTTTGATAATAGCCGCGAAATTGTTTCTCCAGCAGCCCGTAAGTCCTTTTGACTTTTTGCTTTTCGCGGAGCTGTTTTGCGTATTCCGACTCTTTTATCCGTCCGCGCCCATGCTCGCCGGGCGGATACGGCCGGCGCTCAAAACCGCATTTGTCGCTCAAGCATCGCTCACCCTTAAGAAAGAGCTTCATGCTTTCCCGGCGACAGATTTTACACACAGGGCCTGTATATCTCGCCAATTACCCGTCTCCTTTTAATTGCTTGACTAAACTATACTCTTCGCCGCTTGCGCGGACGGCAACCATTATGCGGAACCGGAGTCACATCGGTGATGCTCGCCACTTCAAGGCCGGCGGCCTGGAGCGACCTGATCGCCGTCTCACGGCCCGAACCCGGACCCTTCACAAAGACATCAACTTTGCGCACTCCATGTTCCTGCGCCTTCTTGGCGGCCGATTCCGCCGCCAACTGGGCCGCGAACGGCGTGCTTTTACGCGAACCCTTAAAACCGATGCTGCCGGAACTCTCCCAGCTGATAGCGTTGCCGTCGCCATCGGTAATTGAAACTATGGTGTTGTTGAAAGTCGATCTAATATGAGCAAGCCCCTGGGGAATATTCTTGCGCTCTCGACGTTTTAGCCTTGCTTTAGCTGCCTTTTTTCTTGCCAACCGCTGTAACTACCTCACTTTCTTCTTGGCGCCGACCGGTTTGCGCGGACCTTTTCGCGTCCGGGCGTTCGTGTGAGTCCGCTGACCGTTAACCGGCAGACCCCGGCGATGCCGCAAACCACGATAGCAACCGATCTCCATTAATCTTTTAATATTCTGGGATATCTCACGCCGCAAGTCGCCTTCGACCTTGTGGCCTTTTTCAATCAAGTCCCTCAACCGTACGACTTCTTCATCGGTCAAACTTCTCGTGCGCGTGTTGGGGTCTATCCCGGCCGCGGCTAATATTTTCTGCGATGTAGTCAGACCGATTCCGTAAATATAGGTCAGCGCGACTTCGACTCTTTTTTCTCTGGGGAGATCGACTCCCGCGATTCGTGCCAAATTATGCCTCCGTATCTTCGGTGTACAGGAAAATAGAAAATGGAGAATAGAAAATGGACCAGCTGCTCTCTAAGCCCTTAATTTCTATTTTCCATCTTCTATTTTCTGCGTCTCTATTCTCCATTTTCTGCTTCTCTATTTTCCGCTTTTATCCCTGTCGCTGCTTGTGCCGCGGGTTCTCGCAGATAACCGTGACACGCCCGCGTCTCTTAACTATTTTGCACTTTTCGCAAATCTTCTTAACCGATGGTTTAACCTTCATTTTAGTCTCTGTTCCTTATTCTCTGTTTCTCTATTCTCTGATCTCTATTCTCTCATTATTTATACCTATAAACTATTCGTCCCCGGCTCAAATCATACGGCGAAAGTTCCACCACTACCCTGTCCCCGGGCAATATCCTTATATAGTGCATCCGCATCTTCCCGGATATATGCGCCAAGACCTTGTGGCCGTTATCTAGCTCAACACGAAACATCGCGTTTGGAAGCGGCTCGACGACCTTGCCTTCTACCTCAATAGCTTCTTCTTTTTTGGCCAATGACGTTTAACCCCAGACTAAGTAACGGCCTGCCCTACAACAAAAGGTCCACAAACTGTTAATGTTATCAAAAGGAACGCCGCCCGTCTACAAAACGGTCAGTATTTCCGGCTCACCTTCAGTAATCACGATCGTATGCTCATAATGGACGGACTCCCGCCGGTCGAGCGTCACCACTGTCCACTGGTCCTTCATAACTTCTACCTCATAGCCTCCCATGTTGACCATCGGCTCGAGCGCCAGCACCATCCCCGGGTTTAGTTTCGGCCCGCGTCCGGTCTGCGCGTAATTCGGTATCTGAGGTTCCTCGTGCAGATCTCGCCCGATACCGTGACCCACAAAATCCCGGACTACCGAGTAACCGGCCCCCTCCGCGACCCTCTGGACTTCAGCGGATATATCGTAAAGATGATTCCCGCCCACGGCCATGTTTATACCCGCCGCCAGCGCCGCTTGACCGGTCTCCATGAGCTTTTTAACATCGCCGGCGACTTCAGCCACCGCAAATGTGGCTGCCGCATCGGCGAAGTAACCGTTGAGCTCGACGCCGATATCCACCCCGACGATCTGACCGGCCCTCAATCTCCGCGTCCCCGGTATGCCGTGTACCACGACTTCATCGATAGAGATGCACGTTGCCGCCGGAAACCCGCGATAACCCTTAAAGGCCGGTCGGCCTTTTTGCTTCTTTATCCGCGCTTCGACATACGCGTCTATTTCCAAGGTGCTGATCCCCGGCTCAATTACCTTCCCCGCTAAGAGAAGTGCCTGGGCTACAATGCGTCCGGCTTCGCGGATACGCTCGATTTCACTGTTGGAACGACAGACAATCATGCATGTAATATCTCATCTATCCGGCTAAAAACCACTTCCACCGGCTGCCGGCCGTCAACCGCAACCAGCAGACCCTGGGCTCGATAGAAATCTACCAACGGCGCCGTCTGCGCCTCGTATACTTTTAGCCGATTGATAACAGTCTCCTCGCTGTCATCTTCCCGCTGCCAAAGGGCGCCGCCACAGATGTCGCATGTCGTCGACGACTTTGGCGGATCGAATATCAAGTGAAAGACCTTTCCGCAGCCGCGACAGGTCCGCCGCCCGGTCAGCCTGCGTATCAACTCATCCCGGTCGACTTCGATATTTAAAACTTTGTCCAGCGCCCGCCCGCCGACAGTGAGCGCGTCCACCAGGGCTTCCGCCTGCGGGACTGTCCGTGGGAACCCGTCGAGCAAGAACCCCGTCGAGCAATCCGGCTCCTCTAAGCGTTGTTTAACAATACCTATTACTACTTCATCGGGGACCAGGTCGCCGCGATCCATAAATTCCTTAGCTTTCAACCCGAGCGCCGTCTTCTGCGCCACTGCCCGGCGGAAAATATCGCCGGTCGATATATGCGGGATGTCAAAATGAGCCGATATCCGAATCGCCTGCGTGCCTTTACCGGCGCCCGGCGGGCCCAATAACACTATGTTCATTTAAGGAATCCCTCGTAATGACGTTGGAGCAGCTGCGATTCCAGCTGCATCATCGTTTCCAGAGCGACACCGACAACAATCAGCAACGATGTGCCGCCGAAGTTCTGGGCAAAAAACGGGATGCCGAGCCGGGCGCCTAAAACATCCGGCAAAATAGCGATGGATGCCAGAAAAAGCGCGCCCGGCAAGGTTATTCTGTTGAGGACCTTATCTAAATGAATGGCGGTCGGTCGACCCGGTCGCACTCCCGGCACAAACCCGCCGTATTTCTTAATATTGTCGGAAATCTCGATCGGGTTAAAGACGATGGCCGTGTAGAAATAGGCAAAGAAAACAATCAGGATCGCTTCAAATATCATCCTATAAACCGACCCTGCCGATAAAGCGTTAACCACGCTGGTAAACCTGCCTGAAAACTTGCCGATCGTCGCCGGGAAAAGCAGTACCGACGAAGCAAAAATAATCGGGATGACCCCCGCCGAGTTTATCTTCAACGGGATATAAGTGCTCCCCCCCGAATACATCTTTCGCCCGACCACCCTTTTTGCGTATTGAACGGGTATCCGGCGCTGCCCTTTTTCCATCACGATGATGGCCACCATGATCGCGCCCAGCAACAGGAAGAACGCGATGGCCACGGCCGGATTGATAACCCGAAAAGTGTCATAGACAGCCTGAGGCATCCTCGAGATGATCGATGCGAAGATGAGTAAGGACATTCCGTTGCCGATACCCCGTTGAGTTATCAGCTCACCAAGCCACATGATCAATGCCGTACCGGCCGTCAACGTTATCACTATCAAATACTTATCGAGAACTGAAAAGGGCGTTCCCAGTTGGGACTGAAATAGCAATGTGTAGCCGCTGGCTTCAACAATCGCTAAAACCAGCGTTAAATACCTGGTAACCTGGGTTACCTTCCGCTGCCCGACCTCGCCTTCCTTCTGCCATTCTTCAAGCTTCGGGATAACAACCGTTAACAGCTGCATAATGATGGACGACGTAATGTACGGCATGATGCCGAGAGCGAAAATAGCGAACCTGGATAATGCCCCGCCGGTAAATAAATCGATGAACCCTAAAATGCCCGCTTCTTTGCTGCTGAACAGTTTTTGTATGGCGCCTATATCGACGCCCGGAACCGGAATATGCGCTCCGAACCTATAGACAAGGAGGATAAAGAGGGTGAAGAGAATCTTCTTGCGAAGATCGCGGACCTTAAAAGCATTTCTAATCGCTTCGATCAACTAATGTGCCTCGCTATTCAAGCCTTTTGGCTCTTTTTATTCGAATTCCGGCTTTCAATTGTTTCCGCCAGACCGCCGGCGGCTTCTATCTTTTGGCGGGCCGTGGCGGTGAACGCCGCGGCTTTAACCGTTAATTTCTTTTTTAACTCCCCGTTGCCCAATATCTTCACCGGTAAGTCGGCTTTCTTAATCAAACCGCGGGCCGCCAAGGCCGCCGGTTCGACTACCGAGCCGTCTTCAAAACGCTCTTCAAGTTGGACGACGTTGACCACGGAAAACAACTTTTTAAAGCGGTTTTTAAAGCCCGGCAGCTTAGGTAGACGTCTTTGGAGAGGATTTTGTCCTCCCTCGAATCCCGGACCCTTTCCCCCGCCTGAGCGTGAAAGCTGCCCCTTCTGGCCCCGGCCGGACGTTTTGCCGTGACCTGATGCGCGCCCCCGACCGATCCTTTTCTTTTCTTTAACCGAGCCCTCAGCGGGCCTTAAATCATGTATTCGCATTTCTAGTCAACCTTTTCCGTTTTCACCAGATGGCTTACCTTCGCGACCATACCCAGAATGACCTCGCTATCGGCTTGCTCAACAGTATGTCTGATCCGCTTCAATCCTAATGCCTTTACTGTAGCTCTTTGGTCTTTAGGCCTACCGATCAAGCTCCTTGTCTGCGTTATTCTTATGACGGTCATTACTCGGCAGCCCCCTCAGCGATAGCTCTCAACGCGGTGGTTCTCCGTTCAGCCGCGGCTTTTCCAATTACCTCTTCGAGTGTCTTGCCGCGCAAAGCGGCCACAGCTTCGGGGTCCTTCAAGCTTTTCAGACCCGCCACCGTCGCGTGCACCACATTAATTGGGTTTGACGTCCCGATCGACTTAGTTAAAATGTCGCTTATCCCGGCCAGTTCCAGAACCGCCCTGACAGGCCCTCCGGCGATCAAACCCGTTCCGGGCGAGGCCGGCTTTAGCATGACCCGGCCGGCGCCGTAATGGCCGAGCACCTGGTGGGGTATGGTCGAACCGGCCAGAGAGACTTCGAACAAGTTCTTCTTGGCGTCTTGGATGCCTTTCTGGATGGCTACAGGCACCTCGCGGCCCTTGCCGAAGCCGAAGCCAACATGGCCCTTCCCATCACCCACAACGACGAGCGCGCTCAATTGAAACCGCCTGCCGCCCTTAACAACCTTAGAGACCCTGTTTATATAAACAACTTTTTCTTTAAGGTCCAATTTGTTTGGATCGATTCTACGCAAAAGCTTCCCCCTAAAACTCAAGACCGCCGGTTCGCGCGGCATTTGCCAACGCTTTGACCCGGCCGTGAAACAGGCGCCCGCCTCGATCAAAGACAACCGTTTTTATCCCCGCGGCCAGCGCTCTCGCCGCCAGCACCTCGCCGACCTTGGCGGCAGCGTCCTGGTTACCCGCGGCTTTTAACGTGCCCTTAATCTCTTTATCTATTGTCGAGGCGCTTACGAGCGTCTTACCGACAACGTCATCGACTACCTGAGCGTATATGCCGGAATTGCTTCGGTACACCGCCAACCTCGGCCGCTGGACGGTACCGAATATCTTGCCTCTGACTCGTCTGTGGCGCTTAAGGCGCCCTTCCCTTTTTACTTTAGCCTTGTCCATAGTTACTTCGCCGTCTTCCCAACCTTGCGCCTGATCTTTTCATCCTGATACTTGATGCCTTTCCCTTTATACGGCTCCGGCTTGCGAACGGCCCGGATCTTAGCCGCCACTTCTCCAACCATCTGTTTGTCGGCGCCGCTTACGACAATCCTGGTCGGGATAGGCACCTCGAAATTGATACCTTTGATCGGGTCGATTATCACCGGATGTGAATATCCGGCGGCTATCTCGATGCCCTCGCCTTTCTTCGCGGCCCGGTAACCGACACCCACAATTTCGAGTGTCTTATTAAAACCGGTGCTAACGCCAACGACCATATTATTAATGAGAGACCTGGTCAAGCCGTGCAATGACCGGTGTACCGGTTCGTCTGTCGGCCTGGTCACAAGTATTTCATTATCGACGCGCTCAATGCCCAGCACGTCGGCAAAGACGCCGCTTAATTCGCCGTTCGGCCCCTTCGCGGTGACCTTCTTGCCTTCGATCACAACATCGACACCGGCTGGTATATCAATTGGTTTTCTACCTATCCTTGACATTAATTCCTCACAACTTTTCTTAACCCGCCAGATTCCTGCTTTCGCAGGAATGACATGCCACCGGCACTCCTGCCTCCTGCCTCCCACCTTCTTCTACCACACAAATGCCAGCACTTCGCCGCCGACGTTTTCTTTGCGGGCCCTATTGTTGGTCATAATCCCGCGGGACGTCGATAAAATAGCGATGCCTAAGCCGCCCAAGACGCGAGGTATTTGGTCTTTATTGGCATAGACCCGCAACCCCGGCTTACTTATCCTTTTAATGCCGCTGATCCCTCGTTCGTTGTTCGGGCCATAATTCAGCACCAGCTCGAGGTTGGCCCAGTCGCCATTCTTTTTGACCTCGTGGCCCGCTATGTAACCCTCTTCTTCAAGTATTCTGGCTATCTCAACCTTCATTCTTGACGAAGGCATCTCGACATTCTTATGACTTGCCTGATAGGCGTTTCTAATCCTTGTCAGCATGTCCGCAATCGGATCCGTTGTAACCATCTTAAGCCCCCTCACCAACTAGCCTTGATCACGCCGGGGATCTGGCCAAGGTGCGCCAACTCCCGCAGACATATGCGACAGAGACCAAACTGGCGATAATAACCGCGCGGCCGGCCGCACCGGGCACAGCGATGGTAGGCTCTGGTCTTATACTTTGCTCGACGTCCTTGCTTGGCAATTAGCGATTTCTTTGCCAATTAAATACCTCCTGCCGCTTGGCTGGCTTCCCTGAACGGGAATCCAAAAGCTCTTAAAAGCGCCGTTCCGCTTTGGTTGTCCTTTGCTGTGGTCGTGATGACAATATCCATCCCGCGAACCCGATCTATCTTGTCATAATCTATCTCAGGAAATATCAGTTGCTCGGAAACGCCCAGCGTGTAATTGCCGCGCCCGTCAAACGAACTCAACTTCAGACCCCGGAAATCCCGAATTCTGGGCAGAGCGATGGCCAACAGCCTATCGAGAAACTCATACATACGATCGCCGCGCAAAGTGACGGCGCATCCGATAGCCATCCCCGCCCTCAGTTTAAAACCGGCAATAGACTTCTTTGCCCGGGTTATCTTTGGTTTCTGGCCGGTTATGATAGATAAGTCCGTAAGGCACGCATCCATGGCTTTTGGGCTTTGCGTAGCTTCTCCGACACCCATGTTCACTGTGATCTTCAGGACCCTGGGGGCTTGATGCCGGTTGACCAGGCCGAGTTCGGTCAATAAAGCCTTGATTATCTCTTTTTCGTATTTTTCTTTTAGTCTTGGCGCCATCATTTATCCCTTATCGATATCCGCGCCGCACTGCCGGCAGACTCGCCGGCTCTTGCCTTGATCATCGACCTTGTGCGCAACCCGACCGGGTTCATCGCAACCCTGGCAAACGATCATGACATTGGAGGCGTGAACACTTCCTTCTTTTGTAATGATCCCACCCTGGGGATTCTTCTTCGTCGGCTTTACAGCCCGCTTTATCAGGTTTAGCCCTTCGATTATCACGCGCCGATCTTTTGGCGCTGTACGCAATACTTTACCGCGCTTGCCCTTCTCTTTACCGGACAAGACCTCAACCCGATCGCCTTTTCGAACATGTAATCCCGCCATCAAAGCACCTCCGGTGCGAGCGAGACTATTTTCATGTAATTTTTATCTCTCAGTTCGCGGGCAACGGGGCCGAATATGCGCGTCCCCTTAGGGTTCTTAGCATCCGTCAATATGACGGCGGCGTTATCATCGAACCGAATATATGTCCCGTCCGGTCGTCTGTTTTCTTTTTTTGTGCGTACCACGACAGCCTTGACGACCTCGCCTTTCTTAACGCTTCCATTCGGTATGGCTTGCTTGACCGTGCCGACAATAACGTCCCCGACCCGGGCATACCGGCGCCGCGACCCGCCAAGCACGCGGATGCACAATAGAATGCGCGCCCCGGTATTATCCGCTATCTTTAAAACGGTTTCTTGTTGGATCATCCCTACCGCGCCTTCTCAATGATCTTGTCTAATCTCCACCGCTTCAACTTACTCAACGGCCGAGTTTCCATGATCTCCACCAGATCGCCGATGTTGGCTTCGTTCTTCGAATCGTCGGCCATGAACTTATTGGTCTGCTTGATCGTCTTCTTGTAAAACCGATGTCTTACCAACGTTTCGACGGCAACGGTTATCGTCTTGTCGGCTTTGTCGCTGGTGACCCTGCCTATTCTTGTCTTCCTGTGTGCTCTTTCGGTCACTTTAACCTTCCACCTTTGCCGCCGCTAGTTCTCGTTCCCTGCGTATTGTCTGGACTCTCGCTATCTGCCTGCGAGCGTCCCTGATCTTCAACCCGTTGTCCAACTGGCCGGTGGCCAATTGGAAACGCAAATTAAAAAGTTCCTCTTTGGCTTCTTCCAATTGTTTTGCCAGCTCTTCATCGGTCAAATCACGAATGTCTTTTATCTTCACAGTCAACACCTACTCATGCCGTTGGATAAACCGCGTCTTGATCGGCAGCTTATGGGCCGCTAATCTGATCGCTTCGCGCGCTACCGTTTCCGAGACCCCGGCTAATTCAAACATGACCCGCCCCGGTTTTACGACAGCTACCCAGTATTCCGGATTACCTTTACCACTGCCCATACGGGTTTCAGCGGGTTTCTCCGTCACCGACTTGTGCGGAAATATCGTTATCCAAACCTTGCCGCCCCTTTTTATGTATCTGGTTATAGCGATACGAGCCGCTTCGATCTGCCTGTTTGTGATCCAGCCGGCTTCCAGGGCTTGCACCCCGAAATCCCCAAAATTAACTTTAGCGCCGCCTTTCGTCTGCCCGCGACGATGGCCGCGATGGACCTTGCGGTACTTAACCCTCTTTGGAAGGAGCATCTTTATCCTCCTGCTTTTTAGTCTTCGAGATCGCTTTCTTGGCCTTTGCCGGCGCTTTCTTGGGCTCAGCCTTAGCAGGCGCCGCTGCTTTAGGCGCCGCCTTCTTAGCGGGCGCTTTTTTCACTTCGGCTTTAGGTTTGGCCGCCTTCTTAGCCGCCGCCGGGACCTCTTTTGTCTCAGCCTTTGGCTTTGGCTTTGGCTTTACTTCCGGCTTCGTCTCGACCACGGCTTGCTTCAGCTCAGGCTTCTTGGCCGCCTCTTTAGCCGCCGGCTTTATTTCCGCCGGCGCCTCCGCCGGCGCCGTCGGCGCCGTCACTGTCACCGCCGCTTGTGCCGCGGCGGGCTTTGCCGCGGGGGGGCGTCTTTTGTCCGTCAACCCCAAGCCCTCCAGAGCCTCTTCTTCCGGTTTGATCCGGGGCCCGAAAACTTCGCCCCGATAAACCCAGACTTTTACGCCGATGCGCCCGAAAGTCGTGGTCGCTTCGACAAAACCATAATCCACTTTTGCCCTTAAGGTATGCAACGGTACGCGTCCTTCACGATACCATTCGCTACGCGCCATTTCAGAGCCGCCCAATCGTCCGGCGCACTTTATCTTTATGCCGGCGGCGCCGCTTTTCATCGCCGCCGTGACCGCTTTCTTCATAGCCCGTCTAAACGCCACGCGGGCGCTTAATTGTTCGGCCACGCTTTGAGCGACTAGAGTAGCATCAAGCTCCGGCCTCGAAACTTCTTGGATATTGACCTGCACATGGCGTTCAGTGAGCTTTTCAAGTTGCGCCCGGAGCAGGTCGACCTCGGCCCCGCGCTTTCCGATAACGACGCCCGGCCTAGCCGTGTAAAGGTCGATCTTAATGCGGTCGCCCGACCGCTCGATCTCCACCTTGGAAATCGCCGCCCGTACCAGCCTCTTGGCTATCCACCGGCGAATCTGGATATCCTCCGCTAAGTACTTTGAGTAGTCTTTAGTCGCGAACCAACGCGAACGCCAATCCTCAATGACCCCTAGTCTGAAACCTAATGGGTGTACTTTTTGACCCAAAAAACTCTCCTTAACTTATCTCGCGCAAAACGATGGTGATATGACTCGTCCGCTTTCTTATCTTGCTTGCCCGTCCCATTGCCCGGGGTCTAAACCTTTTAAGCGTCGGCCCCTGGTTGGCAAAAGCTTCAGCGACGAACAGATTGTCGCGTTTTAGATTATGATTTTTCTCAGCGTTGGCGATCGCCGATTTTAGGAGCTTGCCAACAGGATCGGACGCGCCCTTGACGCTGAAAGTTAAAATGCTTTCGGCCTCTGTCGCTGCCCGTCCGCGAATCAGGTTTATGACCTGCTGCACCTTAGACGGCGACACCCGCACATACTTAGCTATAGCTCTGGCTTCAATAGTCGTCATCTAACGTACCCTCGTTGACCGTTCGCTTTTAACATGGCCTCTAAATGTCCGCGTTGGCGAAAACTCGCCCAGCTTGTGACCGACCATGCTCTCACTGACAAAAATCGGTACATGCTTTCTTCCATCGTGGACGGCTATCGTGTGTCCTACCATCTGCGGGAATATTGTCGAAGCTCGCGACCATGTCTTCAAGACACGTTTTTCGCTGTGAGCGTTCAGTTCCTCAATTCGGGCCAAAAGCCGCTCGTCTACAAATGGACCTTTTTTTAATGATCTTCCCATAATTCCCTCTTAACGCCCTTTTCTTCTTCTCACAATAAACTTGTCGGATTGCTTAACACCGCGCGTCCGATAACCCAGCGTCGGCTTACCCCATGGCGTCACAGGATGACGCCCGGACGACGATTTTCCCTCGCCGCCTCCATGCGGGTGGTCGACCGGGTTCATCGCCGTTCCCCGGACGGTCGGCCGCTTGCCCAGCCAACGACTCTTGCCCGCCTTTCCGACCGACAGTATCTCGTGCTCGGAATTGCCCACGTACCCGATAGTGACCCTGCAGGCCAGATGCACCATTCGAACCTCGCTCGAGGGTAATTTTAACTGGGCGTAATCGCCTTCTTTTGCCACTAGCTGGGCGGATGTACCCGCCGAGCGGGCCATCTGCGCGCCCTTCCCAGCTTGTAACTCGATAGCATGAACTATCGTGCCGAGCGGCACGCGCCTCAACTCCATGGCGTTGCCCGGCTTGATATCGGCTTCCGGGCCTGAGACAACAGTGTCTCCGACGCATAACTTTTGCGGCGCCAAGATATACCGTTTTTCCCCGTCCACATAATGGAGCAGAGCGATTCTCGCGGAGCGGTTCGGATCATATTCAATCGCCGCTACCCGAGCCGGGACATTATCCTTTTTGCGCTTAAAATCGATTATCCGGTATTTTCGCTTATGGCCGCCGCCGATATGGCGGGTCGTTATCCGACCATTAGCGTTTCTGCCGCCGGTCTTAATTAAAGTGGTCGTCAAG
>JAUXSL010000125.1 GCA_030679975.1 Actinomycetota bacterium | reverse complement strand
AGGGGAAAGTCGCCCGCGAAATGGCCCGCATCTAAAACGCGGCCTAAAAGGCATCTGCCGCGTTATCCTTGTCCTCAGCTCGGTCACGTGCTTGATGCACGCTCCCTCGCCTCGGCCTTCGTCCGCCTTGCATCTGCACTTTTGGGCCGCGTTTATTTAATGGCCGTTGTGTTGATGGCCGAAAGGCGTCGCCGGTATCCCCGATCCGCCCTCCGAAACCTCACACGTTGAATTTAAAATGCATGACATCGCCGTCTTGGACTTTGTATTCCTTGCCCTCCAGGCGCAGGTGGCCCTTTTCCTTGGCGGCGGCGAAAGAGCCGTCCTCAAGCAGTTGCGCGTAGTTGATGACTTCGGCCTTGATAAAGCCCCGGGCGAAATCGGTGTGGATGGTCCCGGCGGCGTCGACCGCGGTGGCGCCTTGTCTCACCGTCCAGGCCCGGCATTCGCTCGGCCCGGCGGTAAAGAAGCTCATCAGTCCCAGGGTGTGATAGGCGGTGTGGATAAGCTTATTCAAGCTTGACTCATCCATCCCCAGCTCTTCGCGGAAGAGGGCGGCATCTTCATCGTCGAGTTCCGCCAGCTCGGCCTCGACCTTGGCGCTGACGATGACGAAGTCGCAATTGTTGTCGGCCGCGAACTTCTTGGCGTCGTCGGCGGTGTCGAAGCGGCCGGCCCGCCAATCTTCTTCATCGATATTGGCGACAATGATCATCGGCTTGGCCGTCAGGAGGTGGAGCTCGGCAAAATCATTTACTCCGGGGCAATTGACGGCCAGGCGCCCTCGGGACAATTCTTCCGTCAACTTGTTCAGGGCGTCGACCAGGCGCACCGCGTCTTTATCGCCTGAGCGAACGGACTTCACCAAACGCTCGGCCCGCCGCTCGCAACCGGCCAGGTCGGCCAGGGCCAGTTCGGTATTGACGGTCTCGATATCGTCGATCGGGCTGACTTGCCCGGCGACGTGCGGCACACCGGCCTCAAAGCAGCGCACTACCTGCGCGATGGCTTCGACTTCGCGGATGTGGCTTAAGAATTTATTTCCCAGTCCCTCTCCCCGGCTGGCGCCCTTGACCAACCCGGCGATATCGACGAACCGGACGACGGCCGGAACGACACTGGCCGGTTTAATTAGCTCCACGACTTTGTCGAAGCGGTCGTCCGGGACGGTTACGACGCCGATGTTCGGCTCGATCGTCGTAAAAGGGTAAGCGGCGGCGGGGGCGCCTATTTTCGTTAAAGCGTTAAACAGCGTGGACTTGCCGGCATTCGGCAGCCCGACTAGGCCGATTTCCACGTTCTCTCCTTTATTTGATCCTCACGCAGTTTATCATATCCGGTTCTTCGTCTTGCTTGCCGGGCGATAGTCTTTTATTATCAGAAACATGCAGTGGCGTTTGATTCTTATCTTGGTGTTGATGGTCGCGGTTGTTGTCTTTTCCTTGGCCAACGCTGCCCCCGTTCCCTTCCATTACTTTGTGGGCCGGCAAGCGAAAGTTTCCCTGGCGCTGATCATCATAATCTCCGCCCTGGCCGGGGCGATAGGCGCGGTTATAGCGGGTTTGAGCTCCCAGCGTAAACTGAATCAGAAGATATATGAGCAAGAACAACAACTGCGAGGTCTCGGTCGCGAAAAAGCCGAATTGGCCGATGACGTCAAGGCCCAGCGCTTGAACCACCGCCGTCCGCGGCGTCCATCCGAGGAATAGCGGCCGTGCCGAAGGAATGGCGCTTAATCGATGTTGACTTAAAAGCCGCGCGCCGCATAGTGAAGTCGCACGATCTCACTTTACCCATTGCCAAGCTGCTGGCTTCCCGGGGGCTGACCAAACCCAAAGACATCAAGTCATGGTTTGAGCCGGACCTGGCCGACCTGCATAAACCCGCGGGCCTGACGGGTACGGGCCGCGCGACCAAAATGATCCTGGAAGCCATAAAGGCCGGCGAGCGCATCGCTGTTTTCGGCGATTTCGACGTCGACGGCATCGCCTCCACCGCTCTCTTAACGACGGTCTTAAGGAAGTTGGGGGCGGACGTCACTCCGATAATCCCGAATCGCTTTGGCGGCGGCTACGGGCTGAACGCGGACGCTGTTCGCGCCGTGGCGGAGGGCGGCGCCAAGACGTTGATAACCGTCGATTGCGGCGTCGGCAACGTCGATGAGATCGCTCTGGCTAAAGAGCTCGGTCTGAAAACTATCATCGTAGACCACCACGAACCCCCGGCGGAGTTACCGGCCGCCGATGTCATAATAAATCCGCGTCGTCCCGGTTGCGTCTATCCCTTTAAAGACTTGGCCGGGGTCGGCTTGGCGTTCAAACTGGCGCAAGTGTTGGCGGACGCCGTCGACCGGCCGCAGGTGGCTCTCGAGCAACTCGATCTTGTGGCGCTTGGCACCGTCGCCGACCTCGCCCCGCTGGTCGGGGAGAACCGGATTTTAGTCTGCCACGGCTTGGCGCGGATAGAATCGAACCCGCGGCCCGGGTTGACAGCCCTTCGCCAGGTTAGCGGCTTAAACCACGGGCCCCTGACGGCGACCCAGATAAGCTTTGCTCTCGCCCCGAGGCTTAACGCTTCGGGTCGCTTGGCATCGGCGGAAACGGCGTTCGATCTATTGATCACCGAGGATGCCGGGGAGGCCCACAGGCTCGCGAAAGAACTTGACGACCGGAACCGCGAGCGGCAGAAGATAGAGCAGAAGATGTTTGCCGAAGCGGTTAAGATGATTGAAACTCAGGGTTTTGAAAATAGTCTGGTTTTCGCCTCCAAAGACTGGCATGAAGGTGTTAAGGGCATTGTCGCTTCCCGGCTGGTAGAGCGCTATTTCCGCCCCACCATCATGTTCTCCGTCCGCGATGGGTTATGCATGGGCTCAGGTCGTTCCATCCCCGGGTTTAACCTTTATGAAGCGCTTGACTCATGCAAAGAGCTGTTGGTCCGCTGGGGCGGCCACCAAGCCGCCGCCGGGTTGGTGGTGCGGGAAGAGGATTTCCCCAAGTTTAAGGCCGCTTTCGAGAGAGTGGCGGCGGACCGTCTGAAGGCGGCCCCGGCGACCGAATATCTGACGATAGATCTGGAATTGGAGCCCGGCGATGTCGACGATAGGCTCAGCGACGAGTTGGCCCGCCTCGGCCCGTACGGCGCCGGCAACCCGATGCCGACGATGGCGATGAGCCGGGTCTTTATCGACGGCCGTCAGACGATGGGGGCGGCCCGCGAACATTTAAGATTTCTATTGCAGGCCGAAGCCTTCGTCGGCGAAGGGGTCGCGTTTAAAGTGGCTAAAGGCAGCGTTTTATTGGATGAAGCCAGGCCGGTGGATGTGGCGTTTCACCTCAGCCGGCGGGCTTTTAACGGAACAGTTGGGGTGCAGCTAAAAGTGGTCGATGCGCGTCCTTCAGCAGTGGCGCAAGTCCCGTTCGACAAGGAGTCGAGTATAATGGCGCCGGAACCCGGGTCGGGTTTTCTGCTCCCCGCCGAACTGCCGCCGCCGGGCAATCGGCAGGATGTCGCCTTTGTCGATTTGCGCGGCCTGGAGGGACGGGATGACCGGCTGATCGAACTGCTAAGCCTTGGTTTATCGACAGCGGTATATGTTAGGGACGAGCATGAAGGCGTTCAATTGGCCAATCGTCTGGCCAAGCTCAACGGTAATCCAGGCGCCAAAGTCACGGTCACTTGCCAGGCCCCTAGGAATGCCGGTCGTCTGGTGATATATCAAGCGCCTCTCTCCCCTTGGGCGATGAGAGCTTTATGCGCGATGGGGCCCGACGGTCCGGGGAAGAAACTTGTCTACCTGCTTTTCGATCAAGACGATGTGTCTAAGGCGGAGCGGACCATGGATTCACTCTGTCCGGACAGGCGCCGGTTGGCCGATATCTACAGATTGCTCCGCGAATACGGGCCGTTTGATATCGATGAAGCCGCGGGTGTCTGCCGTCGCCGGCTGGGGTCGGAAATCTACCAGCCGGCTACGCGGTATTTAGCGGCGCTGGCGATCCAGATTTTAGCTGAACTGAAGCTGGTGGCGAAGACTGATGACGGCAAGCTGATCGTCGTCGGTAGCGACATTAAAGCTAAACTTGAGGTTTCACCATCGTGGCGCCGGGCTGAGCTTCTAAAGCGCGAGGCTTCCCGGTTTGCCGCTGTGGCGATGACAACGCCGCCACGTCGCTTTTGCCAATAACCGATTCGGACTATAATTTACGGATGGATGCAAAGGTGGCGCGTTATGCCTGAAGAAGAGCTTGAAGCTCTCGTCGATAAAGTCAAAAAGTACAACCCTAAAGCCGACGTAGCTTTGATCCGCCGGGCGTTTGCCCGCGCCCATGAACTCCACGAACTCCAAAAACGCAAGTCCGGTGAAGCGTACATCGCCCATCCGCTCGGAGTGGCCGACATCCTGGCCGACATGGAGATGGACACCACGACGATAGCCGCGGCCCTTTTACATGACGTCATCGAGGATACCAATGTCTCGCTTTTTAATATCCAACAGGAATTTGGCAATGAAGTCGCCGATCTGATCGACGGCGTTACCAAGCTCGGCCGGATTAAATTCAAGACCTACGCCGAAGAGCAGGCGGAAAACCTGCGCAAAATGCTTCTGGCCATGGCCAAGGATATCCGGGTCATCTTAATCAAACTGGCGGACCGTCTTCATAATATGCGCACTATCTGCTATCTATCGCCGGAGAAACAGAGGGAGAAGGCGGAAGAGACCCTGGAGATATACGCGCCCCTCGCGCATCGTTTAGGTATCTTCCAATTGAAATGGGAATTGGAGGACCTGGCCTTCTTCACGCTCGAGCCAAAAAAATACGATCAACTGCAAAAAATGTTGGCCGAGTCCCGGGAGCAGAGAGAAGGCTTCTTAAAGGACGTAATCAAACAGATAAAAAAGGACATCGGAAAGATGGGCGTGACCGGCCAGATAAGCGGCCGGACCAAACACTTCTACAGCATCTATCAGAAAATGATCAAGCGCGAGAAGGACCTCAATGAGATATATGACCTGTCCGCCGTCAGGATAATAGTCGACAGCGTTCGCGACTGCTACGCGGTCCTGGGGGTGGTCCACTCGCTTTGGCGGCCGATACCCGGTCGGTTTAAAGATTATGTCGCCATGCCCAAGTTTAATATGTATCAATCGTTGCACACGACGGTCATTGGACCGACCGGTAAACCATTTGAAATACAGATCCGCACGGACGCCATGCACAAAACGGCCGAGTACGGCATCGCCGCGCATTGGCGGTATAAAGAAGGGGGCGCTCCGGGCGAGGGCGACCGGCAATTTTCCTGGCTCCGCGAAATGGTCGATTGGCAGACGGAAACCAAGGACCCGCGCGAGTTTATGGAAAGCCTCAAGGTCGACCTTTTTGAAGACGAGGTCTTTGTCTTTACGCCCAAGGGCGATGTCATTAATCTGCGCGCCGGGTCGACGCCTTTAGACTTCGCCTACGCGATCCACACCGATGTCGGTCACCACTGTGTCGGCGCCAAGGTCAATAACCAGATAGTCTCGTTGGAATACCGGTTAAAGGTCGGCGATATTGTCGACGTTCTGACCAGCAAGACGTCGGTCGGCCCGAGCAAGGATTGGCTCTCCATTGCCAAGACGTCGCGCGCGCGCAGCAAGATCCGCCAGTGGTTCAGCAAAGAAAGCCGTGAAGACAGCGAACAGCTCGGCCGCGAGCTTATTCAGAAGACGCTGCGCAAACAAGGGGTCAATGTTGCGGGGGCCGCCCAGGCTGAAGCTTTGGGACAAGTCTCCAAAGGGATGAACTTCGCGAAACCGGAAACTTTGATGGCGGCAGTCGGCTCCGGCAAGATATCGGTCAAGCAAGTAACGGCTAAAATAATCAAGATACTCAATCGCTCGACGGAAGAGGTCGAACCGCTTCTGCCGACGAAGCTGCCGCCGTCTTTTGCCGATAGAGCCAAAACCACGGGCGTCAAGGTCAAGGGAATCGATGATCTGCTGATCCGCCTGGCTCATTGTTGCCATCCGGTCCCGGGCGATCCGATCATCGGCTTCGTCACGCGCGGGCGCGGTCTCTCCATCCACCGGGCCGATTGTGTAAACGCGCAGTCGCTTAACGCCTTTCCCGATAGGATACTGGAGGTGGCTTGGGACGATAAACAGCCGACCACCTATCAGGTCGAGATCCAAGTCGAAGCGCTTGACAGGACCAAATTACTCAGCGATATAAGCGCGGTTCTCAGTGATTCGGGGGTAAATATCCTGACCGCCACGGTTTCGACGAGAAAAGACAGGATAGCGGTATTCAGGTTTGTTTTCGAGATCGGCAACTTGCGCAACCTGAACAACATCATCAATACCATAAAGCATATCGACGCGGTCTTTGATGCGTATCGCGTCCTGCCCAACCGGACCACCCGGGTTACCTAGAACGCGACCGAAAACCCCATCTGCGACGCTCCACCCCACAAAGCCAAGTCCGCTTTGCGGGGACCCCGGGTTATCCTCCGCCTCGGCTTGGTCACGTAATCGCACATACGCTCCCTCACCTCGGCGTTCGTCTGCCCCCGTATCAAAGTACGGGGCAAGCTTGCATCTGGGGCTTTGGGCCGCGTTCTCCGATTTATGATAGTGCAAGAC
>JAUXSL010000124.1 GCA_030679975.1 Actinomycetota bacterium | reverse complement strand
AAACTTTTACTAATTCCATCGATACACCTCCAGTAATACTTTACCCTTATCGATAGAAATTTGTCAATGTTTTGCACATGACGCCTGCGTTCACCTGCCGCTACTTTGACCGGCCGGGTAGCGGTCGGGTGGAACGCCTTGTTAGCCCGGTTTTCAGAAAATATCTAATTGTATTTTGATAGTTTCACTAATTTTGAGTATATCTTCTTCCGAGAGGACGCCGGCAAATTTAAACAGTCGCAACTTGCTCACAGTAGCTAGCTGATCGGCCATCGCCTTACTTTCTTTGCCATCTAACACAACCAGCGCCTCGCTGGGATAAAGACGATCTGTCTTGCTTGTTAAAGGAACAACCTGGACGCGATTGAGAAACTTGTTCGATGCATCATTGCTAACAATTACAGCAGGGCGTTTCTTTCTAATTTCTCCGCCAACCGAGGGGTCGAAGTTAACCCACCAAACCTCACCTTTTTTCACGAGCCATGTCCCTGAAAGTCATCTCTGCCCAATCCAAGGCTTCTGCCTCTCTCTTTTTATCTTGTGACATTTGAGAGTATGCTAATTCTAAATTCGGGCGCACTACGTGCGGGCGAACCAATTCCTCGACAAATTTGCTGATTTTGCGCGGGCCGATGGTCTTGCGAAGGCCCACATAAACTTCCTCGTCTAATGTTATGGTCAGCTTCTTTTGCATTAAAACCTCCATTCCGTATACGTGTAGTATACGTATATGTTTCGTGTATTTCAATGCCTAAACAAGCAACAGCGGATTATTTCTCTTGTGGGCTAACGCTTGAATTCAGCGGCGTTTAGCTGCGGAGCGACCAAATGACGCAGGTAAACATCCGCTGGAACGATTTGTTGGGCGCGTCCTTTGTTTTACAAATCTTAACTGAAGCGAACGAGGGGGGGAACGTTTGGGCTAAGCTGTAGGGTTGAACGGCCACCCTTGTCTTTCTTGTTCAAAAGAATCAGTTAAGGTTCTATCTGTGCTTGTCGCGCTTGGAGCAGTGTCTCGATGTTTGCTTGCACTG
Source organism: Actinomycetota bacterium (assembly GCA_030679975.1). Lineage (GTDB taxonomy): Bacteria > Actinomycetota > Aquicultoria > CAJVYJ01 > JAUVQD01 > JAUXSL01. The sequence continues at coordinate 33,940 of JAUXSL010000124.1, read as the reverse complement.
CCATTTCATCTTTCTTGATATCAAGTCGCTTAAATATATTAAGAGCTCGGTCGAAACAAGTTAAGGCACTATCGTAATCTTTTTGCTTAAAATATTGTATGCCGAGATTATTGCTTACCGAAGCGATGCCAAAATCAAACGAATGATTTTCAAAAACCTCATAGGCTCTGCTATAAAAGCGGAATGCTTCCTCATTATTTCCGAGCCGCGAATGGAATCTCCCAATAAAGTGAAAGCCCTGACCTTTTGCAATATCCTCATTATGAGCCCAGTTTGTGAACCTGATTAATTTTTCAAGAGATTCTTGCCCTCGGCGCTGTTGCTTGGCGTCTAGGTGTAATAACATTATGAGACCCAGCGGTTCGATTTTCTCTGCAATTTCGTCGGTGCCCTTGTATGCATTTACAAGGAAATCTAGCGCTTTGTTATATTGACCAAGTTCATGAAACACTCGCCCGCACTTTAGGTTTAGTCGTACTTGATTCGAATCATTTTGGGGCAAGGCAACAAAACCTAATATTTTAAGGTATAGCTCTGCCGATCCCACTAGGTCGCCCTCATTGCATAAACGATCTGCTTCAGTTTCCAAACTAGATGTCAACTGGCTGTGTCGAGAATGAAGCTCCCCCAGCAAGTCTTTGCCTGTGTGATTGTTTAGGCGTACTTCATGTAGCTCTTGATCCTTAACCAGCTTAGCAAGTTCATCAACCAGCTCCTGCACCCTTGACTCGCTCAAATTAGCAATAGTAAGATTTTCTCTCTTTTCTATCTCGCTAAGAAATTCTTTAACTTCACTTTTTTCATCCGCATCAAGGCCAATCAGCCAAGGCCCTATTTCGCTTGCTTCACGAAAATCTCGCTCCAACAGAATGCGAGATAACTGGTACGCAAACCCAACTGTTTTTTCTAGTGATTTTTCCTTAAGGAGTTCAAACATGATCCAGCTCGATTATATCAAACATTGACCGCGGAAGTTCTTTTATTACGAACTCTTCAGCCAAGGGATGCGCCCGTTCTTTTACATGAGGTTGAATGCATAATTCCCTTACAGCCTTGGTAAATGGAATGATATATATTAAAGGTCTAAAATCTGAAACTTGTGCTTCTTGTATAATACTTCGAATTTCATCACCTTGTGTCCGGGTAATTATTTTGGCTTTCTCCTTTGCGAGAATACCGTTTTTTATCCCGAAAATATTTTCTTTGATTAGTACGCTGTGACGATCACCTTTCTTGATATCCTCAACTAATCGCCAATAACGCTGACTTGGAATTGACGACGCAGGATTTGTTAGGTCTATGGGCGCTCTAGCGTTGCCGGTAAAAAAAGGGGCGCACCAAACGTAATGCAGGTCACTGAAGTACTTCATATTTATCACATAAGCCAACCAAGTATTGATCGAATATAGACTTAACACATCCATTGACACAGAGCCATGCGGTGATGTTTTCATGGTTCCAATCAGGTCCTTGTTCCCTTATAAGCGTCTCTTTCTGTGGTCGGCAGGCCCACACCCTACCATTATCACAGTCTTTTATTCAGCCAATCAAGCTCACTCTAGGTTTGAAGCGCCAACCCCTTGTCTCTCTTAGCTAAGCTTTCATTCTACAGCGCCGGCTTGAAGAAGCAAGGTTCGAGGGTAGGGAGCTCGCCGGAAACCACGCCACTGGCTCAACGATAATCCGGTAACCAAGCCTTTAATCAATAGTGAACAATTGATGCTTTTTTGCAGGCAACCGAGCACTTACTGCTCTCATTTCTTAGCGACCGCAGCCAGTAACTGATCGGTCGCTTTTGCCGTCGGTTTTCCAACTTTTAATTTTGTCGCCCAACGCTTAATGTTCAGCGGCGTTTTAACGGGGCCGCTTTTGCCGCGTTGAAATGTCCGCTGGAACGACTTGTTGTGTCAGGCCTTTATTTTTCGGTCGCCGTCGCCAACAGCGTTGGATTAGCCTTCAAGCAGAATCGACAGCAACATACTCGGCAATAGCGTGAGAGACAGGAATTGGCTCGTTATCTTCTTTAAGTCCACTCACATGCATTGCAATTGCCTCGTGGATATTGCGCTCAACGTCTTCAACGGTGTCGCCTGCCGCAACACAGCCAGGCAGATCAGGAGAGTAGGCGGAGTAATTATTGTTTGTCTTTTCGATTACCACTAGAAACCGATACATGGAACTCACCTCTTGATTTGTGCTTGCTTTAACACGCTGTTTAGGGTGCCGGGTGCCAGATCATGACCCGGTTGGCCTGCAATCGTAACTCTTCCAGGTTTTACCGGGTGTTTATATTGCTGGTGACTTCCTTTGGTCGCAACCAGAAACCAGCCGTCTGATTCGATCAATTTAATCACATCACGTATTTTCATATCCCAAACCCAGGATTTTGAGCAAAAACCAGCCTTATGATGATTATAGCCAACTGAGCGTAAAGTGCTAATTCTTAGTTATTGGACACAACAGTGTCTTTTATCTTTCTTCTATGTTTTATCGCATTTTAGGCAATCAGGCGCCAAATGGGCAATGGAAATGGGGCCAACTCGAGTTGAGCTCTTTGAGCGCTGATAATGTTCAAATAATCATTATTATGCGGAAGCAGCATAATAATGACGCAGAATTATTTTCAAGCCGATAATTGTTTAATAATCAAGCGACGAGGCTTTCGGCCGCGATGTCCAAAACGCGGCCTAAAAGTGCAGATGCAAGGCAGACGAAGGGCGAAGCGAAGGAGCGTACATCAAGTACGTGACTGAGGCGAGGTCGAGGATAACGCGGCAGATGCCTTTTAGGCCGCGTTTTTTAGCTGATTTCGGAAGGGTTCAGGTTAATCTGGCAGCTAGTATCGAGCGGGCTGGCCAGCGTATTGCGTTGAATCTTGGCTTGGTAGAGGGCCTGGTCGGCTTGGTAGATAAGATCGGATTTACTGAAGGCGGTGCTCGGATAGTTGGCTATCCCTAAGCTGATCGTCAATTTTATCTTTTGATTGTTGTTGCCGCCGGTAAACGTGGCTTCATAAATCGACCGGCGCAATTTTTCCCCGGCGACATAAGCGTCTTGATAATGTGTTTCCGGCAGGATAATGACAAATTCCTCGCCGCCGTAGCGCGCGACAATATCCGTGTCACGAGTATGCTTCTTTAACATATGGGCGATCTCCCGCAGGACCTCGTCGCCGCAAAGATGACCGTAATTGTCATTTACCTGCTTGAACAAGTCGACGTCGATCATGATAAATGAGAGCGGTTTCTCGTACCGGAGCGCCCGGCTCCATTCGCTGTCAAGGCGCTCGGAGAAGTAGCGATAGTTGTAAATACCGGTCAAGGCGTCAAGTGAGGCCCACTCTTTTGTCTGGCGATAAAGCCAGGCGTTTTGAATCGAGATGGCAGCCTGGCTGCCGAGCGCCTCCAGGAACCTCAAATTCTCGTAGCCGTAAGCATGCGCCATCCGCTTGCCGACCATCATCACTCCGAGCAGTTTTTCGCCGACGCGGACCGGCACCGCCATCACTGAAATTATGTCAGGGGCAAAGCTAAGCTGCCATTTGCGGTTCGTTTCGGAGATAGACATCGGCGTGCGCGTTTCAGCGACCTTGCCAATCAGGCCGCGGCCTATCTCAATACTGAGCTCTTTGACCCTGCTGTCATCGAGACCCCGATGGGCCTGTAACTGCAGATGTTTTTGGCTGTCTATCATGAAGAGCGCCGAAACATCGGGCGCCAGGTCCATCGAGATGATGTTCAACGCGAGGGCGTAGATCTCGGAAACATTGAGGGTGGAGTTGAGCGCCCGGCCGGTCTCATACAAGGCGCTTAAGTCGACCGCCGCCCTTCTCAGGCGGTCGGCGATAAAACCGGATGCCAGCGCGAGACCAAGGAAAAGCAACAAGTACAAATTACCTTCCTTGTAAACCCGCCCGTAGACTTGATAGCCGACCTGGTAATAAGCTGAGGTCGAAGCGGCGAGGATGCCGACAAAGAGTAGCGTCATCCGATAACCGCCCCGCATGGCGCAGAGCACGATCGGGATATAATAAAGCATGATCAGAGGGGTGTAGAAAGCGTTAGCAAAGCCCAAGATTAAGGTAACTAAACCAAAAGCGACACTGACAGTGATGTAGCTCCGCATATCGTAGCCGGCGCCGTGACTGTATAGCCAACGGGAAAGGACGCCTCCGTCACGTAAGTCCCAGTGGACGATGGCCGTCAAGAGGAGGATTAAGACCACGCCGGATTTATTGAAAGTCGGCAAATCAGCCATCAAAGCAAAGGCAACCGAGACCCCCGTGATGAGCGGCAGATAGAAGAGACGTATTTGTTTATCAAGACTTCTCTGAAACCATCCCACGATGTGCCCACTTATGCCCGCCACAAAGCATTTTGCTTGTGTAAGCGAAGCCTTCTATTTCTATCGGCAAATTTGCCTACTGGTTGAAGCGGTTTTGCCGGCGGGAACCTTTGCTCTCTTGTTTACTATTAGCTAAAGCAGGCAAGAAAAGCAATAGATAGCTACTAACCGATCTTATCGGCCCGCATGAAGTCGCGGAGAACTTCGGGGATGACGACCGAACCGTCGGCTTGCTGGCAGTTTTCCAGGATGGCGGCGAAGGTGCGGCCGATAGCCAGGCCCGAGCCGTTTAAGGTGTGGACAAATTGGGGCTTGCCTCCGGTGGGGCGATAGCGGATGTTCGCCCGCCGGGCCTGGAAATCCTCAAAGTTACTGCAGGAGGATATCTCTTTATAGCTACCGTAACTGGGCATCCAGACTTCTAAGTCATAAGTCTTGGCGGCCGAGAAGCCCAGGTCGCCGGTACAGAGGCTGATCACGCGATACGGCAATTCAAGTTTTTGCAGGATGGTCTCGGCGTCATTGGTAAGGGTTTCGAGCTCGTCGTAGGATCCGGCCGGATCGACAAACTTGACCAGCTCGACCTTGTTGAACTGATGCTGGCGGATGAGGCCCCGGGTCTCCCTCCCGTGAGCTCCGGCTTCCCGGCGAAAACACGGCGTGTAGGCCGCGTATTTAATAGGCAGTCGATCGCCGGGGATTATCTCTTCCCGATGGATGTTGGTCACCGGCACCTCGGCTGTCGGTATCAACCACAAGTCGTCATCGGCGCACTTAAAAAGGTCTTCGGCGAACTTGGGCAACTGGCCTGTGCCGGTCATGCTGGCCTCGTTGACCAGGACGGGCGGGAAGACTTCCATGTAGCCGTGATCGCCGGTGTGGGTATCGAGCATAAAATTGATCAGGGCGCGCTCAAGCCGGGCGCCGGCGCCCATATACAGGGCGAAGCGGGCTCGGGCTATTTTGGCCGCCCGCTCCAGATCGAAGATTTTCAAGTCCGTCCCGATATCCCAGTGGGCTTTTGGCTCAAAATCGAATTCGGTTGGCTCGCCCCAGGTCCGAACGGTGGGGTTGTCGGTCTCATCGGCGCCGATCGGCGTGCTCTCGTGAGGAATGTTGGGGACCATGAGCCACATGTGGTTAATTTCTTCATGGATGGGACGGAGCCGGTCTTCAAGTTGGGCGATATCGGCGCCCAGCGCGCCCGACTGCTCTTTCAGGGCAACTACCTCGGCTTCGAGCGCCGCGGCCGATCCGCCGGCTTGCTTGGTCCGGCCGACTTCTCGCATGAGCCGGCCGACTTTTTCCGAAGCGCCGTTCCTGGCGGCCCGCTTGGTTTCGATGGCGCTTAACAGTTCCCGCCGCTCGGCGTCGGCCGCGATGATGGGAGTGAGGTCAAACGCGGCGCCGCGATTTTTCAGCGCCAAAATCAGCGTCTGCTGTTCCTCGCGGAGCATCTTGATGTCAAGCACAGCTTTTAAGCCTTTCTGACCCGGGCGCGCGGGTACGAGCCGAGCAGTTTGACCTGACGTATCTTGCAGCGCAGGCACTTTAAGGCCTCGGCGACATCTTCATCTTCCACATGGCCTTCCAAATCCAAGAAGAAACAATACTCTCCTAAAGCTTTGCGAGTCGGCCGCGATTGGATCTTGGTCAGGTTTATCGAGCGAAAAGCGAACTCCTGTAATATCTGGAGCAGGCTGCCCGGTCTGTCTTCATGTATAAAGCAGACGATAGAAGTCTTGTCATATCCGGTCGGCGCCGGCATCTCCCGCCCGATGAAAACAAAACGTGTCCGGTTGTCGGGAAAATCCTGTATCTTGCGCTCCAGGACGTTTAAGCCGTAAAGCTGAGCCGCGAGCGCGGTGCCGATGGCGACCGCCTCGCGGCCTTCCCGTTCCGCGACTAATCTGACGGCTTCGGCGGTACTGTTGGCCGCCTCGATGCGGACGCCGGGAAATTCACGCACGATAAAACCGCGGCATTGGGCCGCGGCCTGCGGGTGGGAAATTACCGTTTTTACTTGGTCCCGCTTTGTACCGCGCCGACCGATAAGATTATTGACGACAGGCGTCACTATCTCGCGCTCGATCAGAAGATTGGCCTCAAATGCCAGCATATCGAGGGTCACATTGACGGAACCCTCGATTGAGTTTTCGATCGGGACGATACCTTTATCGACATCCCGGCGCTCGACGGCGGCGACGACTTCGTGGATCGACATCAGCGGCACCGGCTCCAACTCATCCGGCCTGACCGCTGAGAAGAGAGCCTCTTCACTGAAAGTCCCGGGCGGTCCGAGAAATCCGATTTTTTTCTTGCTCATAACCTCGCACCTTTAAAAGCCTCTGCCATCGCTTGTTCTTCTTCTCCGGACAAAGGATAGGTCGATCGTCTGTCGACAATAGGTTTGGCGTAAACGCGGCTGTCGCTGCGCCCGCTTATGGAGGTGATGATGACACCGTCGCCGCCTTCGTTAAGAAGGGCCGCGGAAAAACTGAGGCGCCCGCCGACTTCAGGAAACGCGTCATATCGGACAACCCCCACACGCCTGACGGCCTCGCTTAGCATCGCCCGGTGCTCCAGCCCGGTCGCCGTCAATTGCTCCTGCCGGGCGGAAAGACTCTCTATGTCGTCGAGCGACTTGGCGATGATCTCCATGATATCCGTCTCCCCCTTCAGAGCCTTGACAACCTTTAGCTTAGCCCGGTTTTGCCGGCGCACCGCTAAGCTCAGCAAGATGACCCAGACCAGCAGTAACAACGTTAAGCCTGCTAGAGCTGCTAAAATCGTGTTTGTTGAAGAGAGGTCAGGCATCCTTACTTTCTCCTCGGAATTGCTTTAAGATTATACACAAAACGGGGTACAGAAGGCAGTAGTGTGATTATGAAAGTTGCTTACTTCGATTGTTTTTCCGGCTTGAGCGGCGATATGGTCCTGGGCTCGCTTCTTGATATCGGCGTCGATTCCGACGCGCTGCGGGCTGAATTGGCCAAGTTGCCGCTGACCGAATACGTGATGGCCGCCAAACCGGTGACCCGGGGCGGGATCGGCGCCACCAAGGTTTCTATTAAGGCCACGGAAAAAGGCCTGGTGCGCACCTATCACAATGTCCGCCGGGTTCTTGAAGAGAGCGGGCTTGAAACACAGGTAAAGGAACGGAGCCTGGCCATCTTCCAAACGCTGGCGCAGGCCCAGGCCAAGGTGAACCGCAAGAACGTCGAAACCATTCATTTTCATGAAGTCGGGGCGATTGATTCTATTGTGGATATCGTCGGCGCCGCCATCGGCTTCCATATGCTCGGCGTTGACCGGGTCTATTGTTCGCCGCTGCCGATGGGCCTGGGTATGACTCGGACCGACCACGGCATGATGCCCATCCCGTCCCCGGTCACGCTGGAGATACTCAGCGGTGTGCCCGTCTATTCCACCGGCCTTCACGCTGAATTGGTCACCCCCACCGGCGCCGCGATCGCCCGCTCATACGTCCAAAAATTCAGCGATATGCCGCCGATGATTGTGGCGAAGACCGGCTATGGAGCCGGCCGGGCCGACCTGGAAGTACCTAACGTGCTGCGGTTGGTCACCGGCGAGTTGACTGAAACCACGACGGCTGATCCGGCGACACTGATCACCGCGATTGTCGACAAAGTCGATGACGCGGCCGGGGCACAGCTGCTTGAAAAACTCCTGGATGCGGGAGCCGCCGATGCCTGGCTGACCCCGGTCGGCAAGGCCCGCGGGGCCGAAGCCCTTGAACTTAACGTCCTGGCCTCCCTCGACAAGGAAGAGGACCTGATCAACGCGATCTTCGCGATCACCCCGGCGGCCGACCTGCTGGTCGCCCGTCAACCCCGACGGCGACGCAACTAAACTCCGATAAAGACAGGGGCGACAGGGGAAGAATTTCCCTTATGGAAGAACTTCTACGCCAATTTAAGTACGCCACCGATGTTCTTGAAGCCGCGAGTATCGACTATGTGGTTTTCGGCGGTATCGCGGTCTGGGCTTATGGGCGGCGGCGCAAAACTAAAGACATCGACCTGCTCATACGCCGGGAAGACGCCAAGCGCACTTTGGATATGCTTGGCCGGGCCGGATTCTTGACTGAGGAAACCGACCACCGCTGGCTCTACAAGGCGTCATTGGACCATTCGGATATCGATCTAATATTCGAGGCCAGAGGCGATATCAAGCTGACGCCGGAGATTCTCGGCCGCGCCCGACAGATGAATATAGCCGGCGTTTCTTTTAGGGTAATGGACCCGGAAAATCTGGTCATGATGAAAATTCTCGCGGCCAAAGAGATTCGGCCGGCCGATTGGTATGACGCCTTGTCGGTGATTGAAAACGCCGCCGACTTTGACTGGCATTATGTAATCGGTAAAGCCGGCAAATACATCGCCAAATATTTAAGCTTTGTCTTTTTCGCCGAATCGACTTACGGTGAAAAGACCGGCGGCCACATTATTCCGCCCGGCGTGATCGACGACCTGATCGATATTTATCAGCGGGGGAATTCCAGCTCAAAAATCGCGTAGGACCTGCCTATAAGTGGTTCGGAAACGTTGTAGACGGGCACCCCGCCCGGAGTGCTCCCCGTCTCCTGACCGAAGTGAGCGTGGCTGTGAAGGGCCAGATCGGCGGCGCCGTCATCTATGGCCTTAGCCAATTCCGAGCTGCCCATGAACGCGTATATTTGCGGGTCCTCACCCGTTAAAGTGCTTAATATGGGGGCGTAATGCAAGACGGCGATCTTGAGGTCGGTTTCCAGGGATACCAGAGCGCGGCGCAACTTATCCGCTTCCGACAGGGTTTCGCGATAAAAAGCCCGCCAAATCTCCTCGCCGAAATCAGGTAAGGCCCGCCGTCCGAAGCCGCCGGCGAAGCCCTTGGCCCCCGCAAAACCGACCGTGCGATTATCGATGGTCAGCATCATCGAGTCGCCGTCCAGAACGGTGACGCCGGCAGATTCCAGATGATCGTGAAAGCGGTGATTGTTCTGTTCATGATAATCATGGTTGCCCAGTACAGCCACGACGGGAATGCGCACCTCGGCCAAGTTTTCCAGAACCACCTCGATCTCCGACATCTTACCGCGACTGGTGAGGTCGCCGCAGAGAGCGAGAGCATCGGCCCGCAGATTAAGGTCCTCGAACGTATAACGGTAGCTGCCGGCGCTCGTTTCCGAGCAGTGAAGATCGCCGACGGCCGCAAGTCTAAAGGGGTTCATATACTTGGTTTTTTCCATTGGAGCGAGAAGTTGTATCATTAGGTCCGACTACCGACAGGGAGGCGCTTCGGTCCTGGTGGGCCGCCTGGTCTTCAACACCAGTGTGAGAGGGTGACCTCTCGGCTAGGTTCGATCCCTGGGCGCTTCCGCAGGCCGCTTCTGCGGCACGAAAGCCGAGAAATCTTTCGGTTCGGTCGGCTATCGGTTTTCGGTTTTCGCTCGCGATGTCACCTATTGCTTAATAATCATCATTATTGATATAATAATAACAATCATTATGGTTAAGGGGTGATAAGAATGACTAAGCGGACCACCGCCATAAAGGCCCGACAAAATCTCGGCCAACTATTGGAGGAAAGCTACTACCGCGGCGACGAGTTTGTTATCGAGCGCGCCGGTAAACCCATGGCGGCCTTAATCCCAATTCAAGAATACGAGCGCTGGCAAGCACAGCGCGAAAAAGACTTTGCGGCGTTGGAGCAAGTTCGGGAACAAGCGGCCCAATACACGCCTGAAGAAGTACAGAGAGATGTGGCTGAAGCGGTACGAAAAGTAAGAAAGCGTCATGCTCCGGGTCGTTCTTGATACCAATATCATCGTCAGCGGCCTCATATCGAAACGTGGCACGCCGGCCGATATCCTCAAAGCCTGGCGCCATCGCGAATTTGTGTTGCTTCTCTCAACAGAGATAATCAGTGAAATCGAGCGAGTGCTCGCCTACCCAAAAATCGCCAATAAATATGGCTTGACACCGGCTAAGCGAAAACAAGTTATCGCCCTGCTAAAGAAATATGCCGTCTTGGTCGAACCTGCGGACATCAAAACCCCCATTAGCTCCGATCCGGACGACGACAAATTCCTTACCTGCGCTGTTGCAGGCCAAGCCGACTTTGTAGTCTCCGGCGATAGCGATCTGTTAGAGCTGAGAAGCTACCGCGATATCGAGATTGCGGCAGGTGGACGGTTCTTGGTAGCCTTAGAAGAAAACAGCCGGAGAATTACTTAGCGCTATAGCTCTTCCACCCGCGCATCATAGACCACCCGTACATCGCCAACGCGCCTGGTCACTTTCTGCCGGTCGAAATATTCAAGCAGGAGGACAGCGTATTTTCTGGTCGTGCCGAGCAGGTCTTTAAACTGACTGACGGTTATCTCGCCGGCTTCGGCCAAGAACTCCAGCAATCTGCCGGTCGCCTCATCAACGGCGCCCCGGGTAAAATATTGGTCGCCGCCCGCGGCTACGACTGACCCGTCGGACCGAAGCTGACCGAGCAAAGCTTTGAGGTCGGCGGCGGCGATGCCCGTATCCTCACCGAGTTTTCTTAGGTCGGGGGGAGAAAATCCCTGAAGTTCCTGTCCGATCTGCTCCAACTTTACAGCCATGGCGTCAAGCACCCGGTCTGCCGCAGCCAGGCGCCCGTCCCGGCGGACTATCGACCCCATCGATATGAAATAGTCGAACAGGATGTCGGCCTGGGAAGGAGAGAGCTCGGGCCACAGCCGCCTTTGGGCCGCCTCTTTTTCGATGCCGAACCGGTAGGGTTGTTCAGCGTGAAAACCCGCCAGCAGCGCATCGAGGTCGCGGGCGCAGCCGGCGATCGCTTCGGTAGCCAAATAGTAGACGCGCTGCCTGACATTGAACGGCGTTATCGCATTTTCTCCAACCAGTTCGGCAACGGCTTTTTCCGTCGCCCGGCTGCCGAGCTGGACCGCGTCGGCCACCTCATCGCCTGTCAACGGCAGACGCCGCCCTTGAAAAAACTCCCTTACCGCCGACCGGTCATCGCCGGCCAGAGCGGCAAGATGGTCTATATCGACTTGGCCCCCTCGGCCTTTTGTCCGGTTCTCCAGAATGATCCCGCCGGCGACCGTGGCCATGGGCGAGAGAGAGCGCAAGATAAACCTGTCCCGGAAGACAGCGACTATCGGCTCCGCTAAGACGAGGCGGGCATACCCCTGTCGGCCGGGCTCTATCTGGGCCTCGCCTATCGGACTTAAAACGGCGGCGACTTCTCGGGTGCCGTGATAAAGGCGCAGGCGAGCGCGGCGCTTTAAAGCTCTGGGCGCCTGCGGGACAACCGTCACACGAGCCAGCAGTTCGGATGTGAGACTAAAGGTGGCAGGGGGCACGAGCCAATCTCCGCGCCGTGGCGGCGGTCCGGAAACGACTATGTTCACCGCCACCCGCTGGCCCGCTAAGCCCTTGGTGACGGGGTTGCCGTGGACTTCGATGCGGCGCGGCCGGCAGGTTTCCCCTGTTGGCAGCAGCTCCAGCAAACCCGTGGCCGCGAGCACGCCCGACCAAAGAGTCCCGGTCACCACCCGGCCTGCCCCGGCTAGGATAAACGATCTGTCGATGGGCAATCGCGGCGGAAGATCGAGCAATCGCTCTGTCCGTAGACCGGCTTGGGTTTCAATGGCCGCGACCAGCTCTTCGAGACCAAGACGGCGCTTGGCTGAAACTCTGACGATAGGCGCGTCCTTAAATGAACCTGATTCGAGCAATTCCCTCACTTGCTCCTCGACCTCGTCCAGACGCTCAGCGCCGGCTAAGTCCGCTTTGGTGACGGCGACCACGGCAGCGCCCACGCCAAGGAGCTCGGCTATGGCCAGATGTTCGATAGTCTGGGCCATGACGCCGTCGGCGGCGGCGACCACCAACAGCATTAAATCGATGCCCGTGGAGCCGGCCAACATGTTCTTGATGAACCGCTCGTGGCCGGGAACGTCGACGATGCCGGCCTCGAGACCGGAGGGAAGAAAAAATGAGGCAAAGCCGAGGTCTATCGATATCCCGCGCTTTTTTTCCTCAGCCAGGCGGTCGGTATCGACGCCGGTCAAAGCCTTGACCAACTCTGTCTTGCCGTGGTCGATATGGCCGGCGGTGCCGATAATCAAATAATCGCCCTTTTTATCCCGGCCGCCGGCGCCGCTATCATAAACGCGCCTTCTTCGAGCGCGGCAGGCCCTCGACCGCGCCGGCGACTTCCGGCGCGCCTAAGACTTTGTCGACCGACGGGATGCGTCGCATCAAGCATCATTGCCTTTCAAAAAAATAGACGGCCACGGATATCATTATCGCACCAACCAAAGCGATGACCGTCAAATCCAAGGCCAGAGAAAACTCGGCCAGCTTCGGTCCGAGTATCAAGCCGCGCAAAGCGTCGACCCCGTAGGTTAAGGGGTCGGCACGCGTCAGGGACCTCAACCAGACCGGCAGCCGGGTGAGCGGGAACATCGCCCCGGACAGAACGAAGAGCGGCATGATCAGAAAGTTCATGATCACTTGAAAGCCTTCCATACTCTCCATCTTGGCGGCGATGACAATACCTATTGAAGTCAGAGAGAAAGATATTAGAAGCATCACCGGCAGGACAGTGATGATCAGCAAGGGCGAAAGTTTGACGCCCAGAAAGGGCGATAATAATAAGACGATGCCCCCCTGGATAAGCGCCACGGTGCTCCCTCCCAGCGCCTTGCCGATAGCCACGGACGCCCGCGATATGGGCGCGACCATGACTTCCTTCAGAAAACCGAATTCGCGGTCCCACACAATCGATACGGCGGTGAACATCGAGGTAAATAAGAGGGTCATCCCGATAATGCCCGGATATATGAATGCGACATAACCGGTCCGCGCGCCGCCTGTAGCGACATTTATAGACAGCCCCCTGGCCAAGCCATTGCCGAAGACAAAAAGAAAGAGCGCGGGTTGGGCCAGCGAGCTGACCACCCGGGCCTTGTCCCGCTTATAACGGATGACGTCCCGAAGCCAAATCGCGTAGACAGCGCGGAGGTTGTTCATGTTCACCGGCGCCTCATTCTCACATGGGAGCGCATTGAATCAAGGGCGCCGGCGCTCTCGTCGCGAATCGTGCGACCCGTCAGTTTGAGAAAAACGTCTTCCAGGGTCGGGCGCCGCAGGCTGATCGAGTTGATAGGCGTGTCGAGCGAGCGGACGAGCGGCGCTAAGAATTTCTCGCCGTCGGGCACTTCCAGAATCAGCTTGGCGTCTTGCGCCGTCGCCTCAAGCCCGTGGAGTTCTTTTATTTGTTCCGCGGCGGCCTCGTCATCAGCGGTGCTCAAGGTGATGACGTCGCCGCCGACCATAGTCTTAAGTTTGGCCGGCGTGTCCAGAGCGATTATCCGGCCGTGGTCGATAATAGCGATGCGGTTACAGTTTTCGGCCTCGTCCATATAGTGGGTCGTCAGGAAAATCGTGATATTTTCCTTCTCCCTTAAGTCGTGGACGAATTCCCATATTTTGTTTCGCGTTTGCGGGTCAAGACCGAGGGTCGGCTCGTCCAGGAAGAGGACTTTGGGGTGATGAAGCAGCCCGCGGGCGATTTCGAGGCGCCGTTTCATCCCCCCGGAAAAAGTGCGCACGATATCCCGGCGCCGCTCCCAGAGTCCAACCATGTCCAAGGCGGAAGCAATACGCTCTTCGCGGACATCCTTGGGCACGCTGTAGACAAGCGCGTGGAAAATGAGATTCTCATAGGCCGACAAGCGTTCGTCCAGGCTCGGATCTTGGAAGACGATACCGATCGACGCCCTGACCTCGCTTGCTTTACTGACAACATCGTACCCGGCCAGAGCGGCGGACCCGGAAGTGGGCCTGACCAGGGTGCAAAGAATGTTTATGGTGGTAGTTTTGCCGGCGCCGTTCGGACCCAAAAAGCCGAATATCTCGCCGCCGCCGACATCGAAGGTAACGCCCGCGACCGCCTCGACCTCGCCAAAACTTTTTTGTATCTCCCGCACCTCGATCATGTGAGTATAATACAGTAGACAAGTAGGTTCTTGCCAGCCGCCCCAACGCTCGGGAGTCGCCATGTCATTACATAAAGCAAGCTTAAGGGAGGTCTTTCGCGAACGGCGCAGGGCGCTCGGGGCCGAAGCCCGCGCCGGCGCATCCCGCGAAATAGCCGATACTCTGCCGACCGTGGCCGCCTACCAAAACGCCCGGGGAATCGCCGCCTACTGGCCCCTTGAAGACGAGGTCGATCTTAGGCCGTTCATCGCTTTCGCCCTCGGCGCCGGCAAAAAGATATTCTTACCGCGGGTGAACAAGGCCGCGGCCCGGTTGGAGTTCTGCCTTTTTGACGGGCGGACAGAGACCCTGGCGGACGGGCCGTTCGGTCTGCTCGAGCCGCAAACCGGGGAAGCGGCGAATGATCCGATAAACCTCGTCATCGTTCCCGGCCTCGCGTTCGACCTGCACCGCCATCGCCTCGGCTATGGCGTCGGCTACTACGACCGCTTCCTAATGACTGTCGAAGCGACCGCCATAGGCGTCGCCTTTGACATCCAGACCATCGATATCTTGCCGATCGCCGAACACGATGTGGCTATGGACTTGGTGGTGACGGAGAGCCGGGTCTTTTAGAAACGCGACCGAAAACCCCGTCTGCCGCGTTCTCCAATTTTGCTAAAATACTTGACATCCTCCGGCCGTTTGAATATATTCACTTATGGGAATATGTGAATATGGTGTTATGTATATGAATGATTTTTGTAGATTATTTCAAGCGATATCGGACAAACAAAGGCAAAAGATACTCTGGCACTTGCAGGAAAAGGACTGCTGCGTCAGCGAGTTGGTCGATTCATCCCACTTGTCGCAGTCGTCTATCTCCAAACATCTGGCGGTCTTAAGGAATGCGGGTTTGGTCAGAGACGAGCGGCGGGGCCAGCAAGTTTTTTACTCTCTGGAATGCGAGAACTTGAAAAGTTTTTGTCACGAGTATTTTAAGCGTTTTGAGTGTTGTAACGGCTTATTTGTAAATAAAGAAGCTAAGACGAGCGATATAGGCTTAGTTTAAAGGAGGTGAGAACAAATGAAAAGATATACTATTCCGCGCGTGTCACACTGTGATTCAGGTTGTAATCTCTGGTCCCGAGCATGACACCAAACCGCTCAACCATAAATGGAGCCCGCACGAGTAGCGCTTTTTAAGCAGTTACTTGGCGGGCTTCATGCTTTATGGGTTCCCGCTCCCTGATCGTAGTCAGGGACAAGCTTCGCAGATAGGAATGACATGCAAGATTCACTTTACTAATTGATCAAGCGTCACAAACGTATAGCCTCGTTCACGCAACGTCTGGATTATCCTGGGCAGCGCCATGACCGTTTTGGTCCGGTTCCCGCCGCCGTCGTGCATCAGGACAATAGCGCCCGGAAATGCGGCATTGATGACTTGATTGACAATATCATCCGAGTTGGCGGCCTCCCAATCGCGGGTATCGACGTTCCACCCGACGACGCGATATCCCTTCGCCTCGACCACGGCTTTCAGAGCCGGGCTTTCCGCGCCATAGGGGGATCGAAACCATTTAGGTTCGACGCCGGTGATTGGAAAAAGCAAGTTCCTAGTGTCGTCCAGCTCGCGCGTCAAGTCCGGCGCCGGGACATGGTCAAGCCGCCTATGTGAAAACGAATGGTTGGCTATCTGAAAGCCCGCGTTCCACACTTTTCTGACCGGTTTCGGATAGAGAACGACCTGGCGTCCGAGCATGAAAAACGTCGCCGTCGCCTGCGCGTCTTTTAGTATCTGAACGATTTGCCCCGTGAACGGCGGATTCGGACCGTCGTCAAATGTGAGGGCGATGATTTTTTCCGGCCGGACATCGGTGCGGACAACGACCATCGGTTGAGCTTCGGACAACGTGCGCGCGGAGACTATCTTCCCGCTCAAAGTCCCCCGAGCCACCAGTTTTTCGCCGGGTCTGCCCGCTGACTTAACGATTACATATTCGCCTTGGCCGTTGACTCTGGAGGCCAGAACCACCGCTTCGATCGCGGTCCTTGTCGGCTCAGTCCGGTCGCGCCCGGGAATAAAAGTGACCGCGTCATCCCGCGCTACAGGCGCGAGCATATCCGCCGCCCGTCCATTGATGCTTATCTTTGGAGCGGCGCCGGCGCCGCGCTTAAATATCCGGCCGTCGACATCGAGAAGGTCTCCATGGCCGGTCCGGTAGCCGGCCCTCTGTAAAACTTTCTCGACGACCGCCGGCCTATCTATTACAAATAAGCGCCCATTGATTAAAACCGGCGCGGAGAAGCCGGCAGGATAAAGCCAGGCTTCCGCGAGCAAAAATGCTGAAAAGCCAAACGCTACCCTGACAGCGGTATTGCCGGCAAGGGCATCTCTGATGAAGTAAAGAAATCGGCGCATTGTTTGAGCTTACCATATGGGATATCCTGACCCAATGAGATTCGGCGCTCACGTTTCCATAGCCAATCATCTCTATGACGCCGTCGACCGGGCCGCATCTATTGGTTGCGACGCGATGCAGATATTCCCGGGCAATCCGCGCGGCTGGCACTCGAGCTATTTTGACCTGGCGGACCTCGATGAATTCCGGCGGCGCCGCGAGTTAGCGGACATCCGACCGCTTGTCATCCATCTTCCCTATCTTGTCAACTTGGGCGCGCCCACCAACCGGGTTTTTGAGGCGTCGATCGCCGCAACTAAAGATTCCCTGGCCAAGGCAGTACTGGTCGATGCCGATTTCCTGGTCGTACACGTCGGCAGCCATGTCGGAGCGGGCCGCGAGTATGGGCTTCAGAGGATAAATGCCGGCCTCAAGGAGGTCCTTACATCTGATTTTGGCCGGGCAAAGTTGCTCCTGGAAAACACGGCCGGGGCCGGCTTTACCCTGGGGAGTCGCCTTGAAGAGATAGCGGAGATAGTCAACGACTTAGATAAGGACCCGCGGCTCGGCATCTGCCTGGATACCTGCCACGCCTATGCGGCCGGCTACGATCTGAGCGACCCGGCGACCCTCGATGACTTCATCAAAAAATTAGACGACCTCATCGGTCTCGACCGGATCGGCGTGATCCATGCCAATGATTGCCGGGGAACCCTCGGCGACCACCTCGACCGCCACGAACAGATCGGCCACGGCGCTATCGGCAGAGATGGCTTCCGCGCCATCTTAAAGCGTCCGGAGTTTCAAGAGATGACTTTTATTATTGAGACGCCCCGGCCGGAAGCGGGGGATGATATACGAAATCTGGAAGTCCTGAGAAGCCTGGCCGGGATCGCGGAATCGCCAACCTAATCGCCAACCTAATCGCCAACCATTTAATTCAAAACGTAGTGGAACGCGCGGCCTTTGCCTTCACTCACTAAGACATCCAGATTCACAAGCTTGGATATTTCTTTGCGGGCCCCCTCATCGGATAGATCGAACATCGCGCGCACGTCTTTGTTTGAGATTTGGCCGTTTTGAACGATGTGCTCGACAATCTTCATCTGCCGCTCGGTCAGGGCTACCTGGCCCTTTTCTTTCAGCACTTTGATGTCTTTACTTAGGCCGACGACCTTGTCCTTCACGGCCTTGAGGCTGACGGCCACACCATCGGTGAAATATTCCAGCCAGCCGGTCAAGTCTAGTGTCTTCTGATCGACGGTTTTCAGCGCGGCGTAGTAAGCAGGCCGGTCCTGGTCGTAATAATCATCGAGGGCGAAGAAGCGCTTAACGTCAAAGCCGCGTTTGTAAAGCACAAGCGCGGCCATGACGCGGGCCGTGCGGCCGTTGCCGTCGACAAACGGATGGATGCGCGCTATCTCATAGTGGGTGATGCCGGCTCCGATGACCGGGTCTATCTCATTAATTTGAGGCGCATTGAGCCAAGCCAAGAGATCATCAACCAAGCGGGGCACTTCCGCGGTGGGCGGCGGCATAAAAACGACCTCGCCGGCCCGGTTGCCGACGTACACCTGTACCGGCCTGAAAGCCCCTTCATGGAGAGGGTTGTCCAGTGTCTCCTTGGTCACCAACTTATGAAGCTTCAAGAAATCCTTGGTCGTGAAAGAATCTTTCTTGGCAAACCGCGGCAACTTGTCGAGGGCTTCAAGGTAATTTAGCACCTCTTGCTTGTCCTTGCGGGCGGCCATAATTTCCCGGCCTTCAGCCAGAGCGCTGACTTCTTCCAGCGACAGCCTGTTGCCTTCAATCGCCGTAGATGAATGGGCGCTTCTCAAGACGGCATCCCGGCGCAGCGACACTTCCCACTTGGGAACGAGCGGCGCGCTTAATACAATCGCGCGGGCCTCGGCGATCGCCGTTAAATTCTTAACTATCCTATTACTGTTTTGCCAATTCGGTTTAAACATCTTCCGGCCGCTTTCCGCTGATACCCTTCTTTCGGGCAAGTCAGGAAATAAGTTCACTCCGGGTAAATATCGCCTCGAAGTCGTACCCGGCCGCCGCGAGTGTCTCGTGCGCCCCTTCTTCGCGATCGACCAGGGCCAGCATCTTAACGACGTGCGCGCCGGCTTCCTCGACAGCTTTAGCCGCTTTGATGATCGACCCGCCGCTGGTGACAATGTCTTCAACGAGCACGGCGCGAGCGCCCTCGGGAAGCGGGAGGCCCTCGATCATCTTTTGCATCCCATGGCCTTTGGCTTCCTTGCGGATGATAAAACCGTCGATCCGTCTTTGTTCAGTCGACCAAAAGTGATAAAGAAGAGCCCCGACGAGCGGGTCCGCCCCCATGGTCGGGCCGCCGACGGCGTCGAAGTCATCATCCTTGAGGAGGTCGGCCATCAAGCAGGCGGTCAAATAAAGACCCTCAGCGCTTAGCGTAACCAGGCGCCCATCGATATAAAAATCGCTGATCTTGCCGGACGCCAAGGTCACCGGCCCTTTGTGGACAGCGGCCATGGTCAGACGGCGCAGTTCTTGACGCATAGCGATTAAATCCATAAAGCCATTGTAGCAATTATGCGATGGCATGACATTTGCTCCATTGCAGAGGCGCTCCATGGCGTCGCCTTGATGAGCGTGTCAAAGCCCTTGATGCGAATGAGGTGGTACATCATCATGTTCGTGTTCGACAACACGATGATATTCCTCTCCCGAGGCATTCGCGGGATCAACATGAATTGTCGCGTTGGACAGATAGCGCAACCGATGCAAAAGTTCGTGGCGCACCGCGATGGCTATCTCGTGCCCTTCTTCAACGGTGAGTTTTTCGTCTACTGAAATATTTACTTCCGCGTGAAGCCCATGGCCCAACCATCTTACCCGGACCTCAGTGACACCTCTGGCGCCGTGGGTGTGATTCACCGCATGCTTGATCTCATCGATTATGTCCGGGTCCACCCCATCGAGTAAGCGCGTAAAAACAACCTTACCGGACTCCCACACGATTCGCAAAATGGCCACAGTAATAAGAAGGCCGACGATAGGGTCGGCCAATGGATACCCCTGCCATACCCCGACGGCGCCGAAAAGCACCGCCAGACTGGTGATGCCGTCGACGCGGGCGTGATACCCATCGGCGATCAGGGCGGCGCTGCCGATGGCTTTGCCGGTCTTGATCCTAAACACCGCCACCGCCTCGTTGCCGACGAAGCCGATCGCCGATGCCGCGATCACAGCCCAAATATAGCTCACGTTCTGTGGATGGAAAAGCCGATTGATGGACTGGTAGCCGGCAATGACGGCGCTTAATAAGATAACCAGCACGATAGTTACGCCGGCTAGGTCTTCCAAGCGGCCATAGCCGTATGTGAACCGCTTACTCGGTTTGCGGCGCGAGAGCGCGAAGGCGACCCACAACGGAACGGCGGTCACGGCATCCCCAAAGTTATGGATGGTGTCGGCGAGAAGCGCCACACTTCCGGAAAGAAAGACAACAGCGAGTTGAAAAAGGGCTGTGGCGATTAGCGCCAGAAATGACCATTTAACCGCCCGGATGCCGCGTTGCGCCGTAAATAGGGACGGGTCCACAACACCGTGGATATGGCTATGCTCAGAGTGTCTACGACCACGTTCACGCGGCCCGGCAACCTTATGGGAGCCTCTATCGTACATCTAAATGACTTTGAAGCCTTGCTTCAAAATTGTCAATCAAGAGCAACAATGGAAGCAAGGGCCAGTCCCGGCTAAAACGAGCGCCAAAACCACCATTTCTCGAAGAGGATTTTGTAGAGGCGAAACCGGCGCGCCGGCCCCTTCATGCTGACTTCTGGGTGAGGCAGCGCAAAGAAGTCGCCTTTGGAGTAGCCGGCCGTGCCGTCGCCAAGCTCCAAGAAGCATGAGCCATGGCCGTCGAATTCGCGGCGCGTCCCGCGCCCTGTGATGTCGGCCACGATATTAGCCGCCACGATTTCGGCCTCAGCGTGGGCGAAGACCCCGGCTTTTGGCAACATCAGCGGCTTGTCGGGCTTATATTGACCGGCCAATTTGACGGCGGTCACATCGCCGAGGGCAAAAACATTGTCAAATTTCGTTTTGAGCGTCTTCGGGTCAACCGGTATCCATCCGGCTTCGTTCGTCAGGCCGGCGGCTTTAACAACGTCCGGCGCTTTATGAGGCGGAATTGTCACCAGCAGATCGGCGCGCTTGGTCGTGCCGTCGGCGAAGACCAGTTCCTTGCCCGCGCTCACCGATTTAATCGTCATCTGCGGCTTAAAATCTATCTTCCGCCCGGCAAGCATCCCCTTGATCGCCTGGCCGACTTGCGGCCCGGCGGTAGGCATGGGCAGAGGTTCGACAGTGTAAACGCTAATGTTTGCCTTCTCCCTTAGACCCCGGCGCCGAAAGGCGGCGTCCAGCATGAAGGCGGCCTCATAAGGGGCCGCCGGGCACTTGTACGGCATCGAAGGTATGAGAATGACGACCTCGCCGCCGCCAAATGTTTCGATTCTTTCTTTCAGCTTGAGAATTCCGTCAAGACTGTAAAGATTTATCGCCGCATCGGCCAACCCTTCGACGGCGGCGAGGTTCGCGCGGGCGCCCAGAGCGACGATAAGATAATCATACCGGATTTGCTCGTCGCCGGCTAAAATCAGGCTTTCTTCCGGCTTGATGGCCTTGACCTCGGCATTGATGAACTCAATGCCTTTGCGACTCAGGCCTGCCAGTGGGCGCTTTATGTCGGCCGGACGCCTATCCCCTGTCAACACCGACAAGAAAGACGGGGCGAAAACGTGGTCCGGGCTCTTGTCGATTATCACGACTCGACCGGCGTCGCCGAGCGCCGATTTCAGGCGATTGGCAACCGCGACGCCGCCAATCCCGCCGCCCAGGACGCAAATAGTTTTTTCCGTCATAGGGTCTCCTAATCCAAGGTCTTTAAATACTCGACCAAGTCATTCAGATCTTGGTCGCTCATTTTCCATCTTGGCATCATCGTGCTCAAGCGCCGGCCTTTTTGGTCCAGACCCTTAGTTATCGCCCTTTTGATCAGCTCGTCCGTGAAAGGCGGCTTTTCCCGTTGGGTCAGTTGTTTGTAGGTGATGTCGGCGGCAGTAAAAGTCCCCATGGGCATCGATACGCGACCGCCCTGTCCGTCTTGGCCGTGACAATTAACGCAACTCATCATTGGCGAAGCCATTGTCATACCGCCCATGGAAGCGCTGATATTATCGCCCGAGTCACTGGTCGCCGTGTAATATATCCGCTCGCCGTTCGACGAGAAAGAGCTCGGGCGGGCGCCGCCGCCCATCATGCCTTGACCGCCCATCATGCCGCCCCAACCCGACCAGCCGTTCGACCCGTACCAAAAGCCGCTGACAATGAGGCCGACCACGCCCACGGCGATAAAAACCAAGCCTGTAATCAGCAAACTATTCTTGTTCATTTTATCAACTCGCTTTTCTTCTCTTCGTACTCTTTCGCGCCGATTTCACCGCGGGCGTATCTTTTTTTCAAGATATCGAGCGCCGTTTCGGGTGATTGGGGAGCGGTTGTCCCGCTCCCGCTTTGCGCCGCAGCGACGACAACGATAATGGCGCCGACTAAAATAAGCAGCCAAAAAATAGGCATTAAAAACATCGGAACCTCCTAACCGCGTTGACCGCCAACGCTAAAAACTTATCACTTTCTCGCTGACATCGACGAGAATTACAAAGTCGACCATTGTCGACATCTCCGAGCCGTAGATCAAATCGCCCGGCGTCAGGCCGCCGTCGGCCTTTGAGCCAATAAAGCACGAACTGACCTCCCCCTCTTTCGGCTCAAAGCCACGGGCGTTGACGCAAGTGGTGCACAGTTTGAATTTTACACCTTTGTTCATTAACTCGATAACCATCTCTTCGAGATTGGGAAAGTTCTCCGGAGGGCTATGGTCCTTGCGGGCGACGTATATGGAATCACCCATTAGGAAAACGACAACCTTCGTGCCGTTGTCCGCGGCCACGCCGGCCATTCGTAAAGCGTTATAGGCTTTGTCCGTTTTATAGGGCAATTCGTTCAGGACGATCAGCAGGCTCTCCATCAGACCTCCAAAGCCCCGTTTAAGCCAAGCTCCTTTTCCAGTTCGGTTTTTTCCCTGGCGCCAACGATTCTCTTTGCTTCCTTTCCCTTCTTAAAAAAGATGATCGTGGGGATGCCTTGGACCCCGAAGGAGCGCGGCGTCTCCTGGTTTTCATCGACGTTCAACTTGGTCACCTTCAACGTATCTCTATGGTCTTTCGCCAGCTCATCGATGATCGGACCAAGGCGCAGGCATGGCGCGCACCACTGCGCCCAAAAATCAACGATTACCGGCAATTCCGCTTTAAGGACCTCGACTTCAAAATTTTGGTCCGTTATCTCGTGCACCTTCATTTTCTACCCTTCCTTTGACCGCAAAAGTCGACTATTTTGTTCTATCTGTTCCAGCAAGACCTCGCGCATCAAGCGACAGGCCTCAAGAATTTTAGGGTTGGATATCCGGTAATGAACGTTATGCCCTCGGCGATTCGCAATCACAATCCCTTTTTCCCTTAGGACGGCCAAGTGTTGCGACAAGGTTGCCTGTCGAACGTCAAGCGCCTTTTCTAGCTCGGAGACGGTGCGTTCACCGTTTTGAAGCTCGTCCATAATCATGATCCGGGTCGGGCTCGTGAAAGTCTTACAAATATTGGCATGCATAACGTAGATCAAGTCATTTTGTATATTCATATATACGAATATATATTATCTTATTGATGGGTTGTCAAGGCGATTTAGTTCGCCCCGCCAGCGCGGCATTAATCTCCGCCCCCAGCACCAAGATAACGCCGGTGATGTAGAGCCAGAACAACAGGCCGACAAAGGCGCCGACCGAGCCGTATACGGCATTGAATCGCGCGGCCCGGGATATATAAATAGCAAACAGGCGCTTTGCCGCCTCCCAGGCGATGGCGGCAAAGGCGGCCCCCGGCCAGACATCTCTCAAGCCAAGCTTCAGGTTCGGCACGACGGAATAGATGACGACCAAAGCCAAAAACGTTATCACCAGTCCCCCTAAAAAGGCACTGAGCCACAGAGCCGCCAGCGGCGGGTTCGTCGTGAACACCGCCCGCCAATAGTTTTGAAAGGTTTCATACCCGACTGAGATCAATGTGGTCGACAAGAGCAAAACGATCACCGCGATGACCGAGGCGAGCGATAACAGCTTTGATAGGATAAAATGGCGTCCGACCGGCACTTTCCAGACCTTGTTCAGCGCGAACTCAATAGCCTCGAAAACAGCGGCGCCCGACCACATCAAAACCACAAGGCCGACAAGACCGGTCGAGCGACGGTTGGCCGCTATCGAGCGGATATTGGCCGCAATCTCCTTGCTGAACTGGGGGAAAACCCCGCTCGTGTAACGGAGAACCTCGGTTTTATCCGCGTAGGTAACAACGTAGCCGGCGATAGAAATAGCCACCAAAAGCAGGGGAAATATCGAAAAGAGCGCATAATAAGAGATCGTCGCCGCCAGAAAACTACCGGCGTCTTCGGAAAAACGACGATAAAGGTCGACTATGAAGTCAAAACCTAATTTGTTCGCCAAGATAAGTTTAAAGTACCGGAAGGCACCGGATTTTTCAATCTTAGCCGGGAACAGGCATTTTTGCCTGGCGCGGCACCGGGATGGACAGGCTCTCCAAAACTGAATCCAAATTTATCTGCCAGCTCACCACGGTTCGCAGATCAAGACGGAGCAGGGACATCAAGCTTGATTCTCTGATGACCTGCCAGCCGTTGGCCAGATAAAATTCCGTCCAGCCGGATGGATTTTTAGCCGGCGCCCGGCGGGCAAATGTTTCAACGGCCCGGTAACCGCGCTTGATCAAATCCTTTTGCACCGTATTGACCAGTAGTTTGCCCAGGCCGCGCCCGCGAAATCGGTCCGGCACAAAAAGGCAGGACAAGAAAATAGCGTCAGGGCTGACAGGGCCGAGCGCGTAGTATTGAAGCTGGGGGAAGAAGTCGGCCGGAGCATACTGGGCATAAGCCAGCGCTTGCTCGGCCTCAAGTACAAGCCGACCGCACGAGCCCCAATGGGTCAGCACGTTTTCGTACCAGTCTTTTTTATCTGTGTTGCCGGCGGCAAAATCAATATCCAGCGAGGCCGGCTCTCTATTTTCCCAAAAACCGCAACAACCGCATGGGGCGGGCAGGGCGGGCAGCCGCTCCAGCGTGACGGGGACAATCGACCTGCGGCCCATTATTCAGGCGCTTCGGGCGCCGGTGTTTCAGTTACATCCCTGACTTTGCCGGCAGCCACGTTTATCTTCTCTTTGGCCGCTTCAGTCGCCGCGTCCACCTGGGCTTTTAGCTTATCCCGGGTTTCCTGGATCTTGCTCTTAAGATCTTCGCTTGTGTCTATCGCGCTCCGGCGCCCCATCTCCACAGCCTCAAGCACTCTATCCTTCTGGACCTCATATTCTTCCAAGCCTTGCTCCAAGTACTCATCGGCCCGTTTTTTTAACTCATCGCGGGTTTCTTTGCCGGACTTCGGCGCATACAAAACACCTACAGCCAGACCTATCAATCCGCCCCAGACAAAACTAGACAATCTTCCGCTCACTGACATCACCTCCTGATAACATTATACACAACCAGCGTCCGTGGTTATTTCTTCCGGGCCAACGCCATCAGCACCAGTTGGTCGACCAAATCGACAAACTGGATATCAGCTTCGGCGGCCGCCATCGGCAAGAGGCTGGTTTCCGTCATTCCGGGACTCGTATTTAGCTCCAAAACGTATGGCACACCCTCGGACAAGATAATATCCACGCGCGAGACATCCCGGCAACCAAGCGATGTATGCACGTCAACCGATATCTGCTGTACAGCCGCGGCCGTCTGTGGCTCAAGCCGGGCCGGCACGAAGTATTCGGTCGCTCCCATGCGATACATCGATTCAAAATCAAAAAATTCTCTGGTCGTGACTATCTCGACGATCGGCAATGCCCGCGGTGGATCGTTGCCCAGTATACTAACGGCCAATTCCGTTCCCTTGATGTGCTTTTCCAGAACGACCTTGGTGTCGTAACTCAAAGCTCCGATCAAAGCTTTTGGTAGGTCTTCTCGTTTGTGGACAATTTTGATGCCCAGCGCCGAACCCTGCCCGGCGGGTTTGACCACGATCGGCAGGCCCAGAAGATCGACTGCTTTGTCCAGAGCGCCGGCCGCCCCCATCTCTTTAAA
Source organism: Actinomycetota bacterium (assembly GCA_030679975.1). GTDB lineage: Bacteria > Actinomycetota > Aquicultoria > CAJVYJ01 > JAUVQD01 > JAUXSL01. The sequence goes on along the minus strand of JAUXSL010000124.1, from coordinate 7,953 downwards.
AGAGTCGGCGCTTAAGGTCAACCAGGGCGGGGTGGGGATATCATGGCGGACAAATATCTCTTTGGCCAGGACTTTATCGAAACTGGCAATATTGGCATAGACGCCGGGACCGGTATAGGGTAGGCCCAAGAGTTCCAACAACCCTTGTACCGTGCCGTCTTCACCATATTTGCCGTGCAGCGCGATATAGACGACATCAGGTGCGGCGACCATGAGATTGTCGACCAACTGCTCGTCGACATCAAAAGAGATAAAATCATAACCTTTTGCCGCCAGGGCCTCGCAGACGCGATGGCCGCTTTTCAGGGAAACCTCGCGCTCCAGCGAACGCCCACCCATGAGGACCGCAATTTTAGCCGCCATGTCAATTACCCGCCTTTTCTTCTGTCTGTGCCGGCGCACGCAAGAGGCCGGCGACTGAATGGTAAAGAGAAATCTGGTCTTTTACAACGCCCGCAAGCCGCTTAATGCCTTCGTGAATATCTTCTTCACTCGGGTAGCAGAATGCCAGCCGCATAAAATTCGCCCCGCTGCCGTCGGCAAAGAACGCCCGGCCCGGTACGTAAGCGACCTTTTGGCCTATCGCTTCAGCCAGCATTTCAGTGGTGTCAATAAATTCCGGCAACCGAGCCCAGACAAAAAAGCCCCCCCGGGGCCGGCTCCATGTGGCCTCCGGAGGAAAGAACTCGTCCAGCGCCGCCAACATCGCGTCGCGGCGGCTTCTATATGTCTTAACCAACTGGTTCAAGTAAGGGTCGAGCTCATTTTCGTTGAGAAACTCCTCAACGACCCGCTGCGTAAAAGAACTCGAGCACAGATCGGCTGATTGCTTGGCGAAGATTATCTTCTCCAATATCGGGTGAGGCGCCATTATCCAGCCCAACCTGATGCCCGGAGAAAATATCTTGGAAAAAGTGCTTAAATAGATCACATGTTCATCCAGGGCCCGCAACGACGGGATGTCCTCCCCCTCAAAGCGCAGACGCCCATACGGGTTGTCTTCCACCAACAGAAGCCCGAACTCACGCGAGAGCTCGATAAGCCGGCGGCGTCGCTCGGCGCTGAGAGTAACGCCGGCCGGGTTATGGAAATTAGGAACAAGATACATAAACTTTGGCTTGATACCGGCCGCGGCCAGCTCCCGCAATCGGGCTTCAAGTTCATCGACGCGCACGCCGTCCTCATCAAGCGGGATACTGACCACCTTCGGTTCGTAACAGGTAAAGGCATCCAGGGCTCCGAGATAGCTGGGCGCCTCAACCAGAATTACGTCGCCGGGGTCGATAAATATTTTTCCTATCAAGTCGAGAGCTTGCTGCGAGCCGCCCGTAACGATGAAATCCTCCGTGTCCACATTGATGCCGTCGGCGCTCATCATCTTCACTATATGTTTCTTGAGCCCGACATGCCCCTCGGAACCGCCGTATTGCAGAGCGTCATTACCTTGGTTCAACATACAGGCGGTCGTGGCCGAAACTATCTTCTCAAGCTTAAAGTCGCGGGTGTAGGGCGTGCCGCCTGCCAGCGATATTATATCGCTGCGCTGGGTGACGCTCAGGAGATCACGGATGGCTGAGGACTTCAGCCTGCCGGTTCGATTTGCGTATAGGTCTGTCCACTTATCAAATTGATACTTAGGCATAGAAACTTTCCTATTTCTTCACTAAGTCATCTTCGATCTTAGGCATGCCGGACGCGGCGGTCGATGTGCCTGCGGGGCGAGCGGTACCAGCCCGAACGGATTGCTTCTCCAGATAGTTCTGGACGCTCTGAAAAACAAATTCCAGCACCAACGCGACGAGAAGAGCGCCGGTAGCGGCAATGTCGAAAATGCCTTCGTATGGCGTTTTGACCGGAGCAACGCTCTTGAGCGGCCCGATGAAAGAACCGGTTATCGCCACTACTTGTTCGTACCCGGGGACGGTTTTAAGCGACTCGAAGAAGAGCAAGATAATTCGCGCCAGAAGCAAAATCCCCACGGCGATTGAAGCAACGACCAGTAATCTCATGATCGTGGCCAGGCCGCCATAGATGTGGCTGGAAACATTAGACTCTTCGTTCATCTGCCCCCCTTTTTTTAGTCCGCTCCCACCATACCTGCCGGACAATAGGAGTCTCAGCTTATCTTAAGTTTAACTCTTTTGCTTCTTGCCGAGAAGATTCCCGGAATTACTTCTGGTTTTTTTTAAAACATTACCATATAATGCGGAAATCAGTGCCCAAGACTTAAGTAGAAGGCGCCGCGGATTCGGGAGGGAAGTACAAATATGAAGCCAAAAATCAATCACGATGAATGCATAGGGGATGGCATCTGCGAGGAGATTTGCCCTGAAGTCTTTGAATTAAGAGACGACGGCCTGGCATATGTCATCGAAGAAGACCCTGACGACAGCCTCTTTGATAAAGTAGAAGAAGCCGTCGAGGAATGCCCGACTTCAGCGATAACCGTCGAGGAATAAGACAGGTAAGTGAATGAGAAACGCGGCCCAAAGCCCCGGATGCAAGGCTGACGAACGCGGGGTCCCCGCAAGACGGACTTGGTCTTGTGGGGTGCAAGTCCGAGGCGAGGGAGCGTATGTGTGATTACGTGACCGAACCGAGGGCGAGGAAAACGCCGCAGACGGAGTTTTCGGCCGCGTATCTCAAGCAGCGGCCTCTTCCTCGGGGCCGTACTCCTCTAAATAAATGGCGTCGGTCGGGCATTCGACCGACGCCTTTTCAACTCTGACCCACAGACCTTCACCGGGCCGGGCATCAATAACATGCGCCAGACCGTCTTCCCGAAGTTCGAACACTTCGGGACAGATATCCTCGCAGATACCGTCACCTAGGCATAGGTCTTGATCGATCACGGGCTTCATAGTAGAGATAATTACCCAATGTCTTAGTCGGGGAAAACGAAGGCTTTTTACTTCTTCTTCAAGCGCCGCGGCGGCTTGAGCGCCGCGGCCACCACTTCATCCATATGGTCGACGAAAACGAATTTAAGTTCGCTTCTAACGTTTTTCGCCACAAGCTCAAGGTCTTTCTCATTGTCCCTGGGCATAATGACTTCCTTTATTCCGGCGCGATGGGCCGCTAAAACTTTTTCTTTAAGACCGCCTATCGCCAGAACCCGACCGCGCAAAGTTATTTCTCCGGTCATCGCGACAGCGCGATGCACCGGTTGCTTGGTCAGCGCCGAGATCAACGCGATAGCCATGGTGATACCGGCTGAGGGGCCGTCCTTGGGTATGGCCCCTCCAGGCACGTGTATGTGGATATCGAAGTGCTTATTAAAATCGTCAGGTATCCCCAGTTGCTCGGCGCGGGAGCGGATATAGCTTACCCCTGCCTGAGCGGATTCTTTCATTACGTCGCCAAGCCGGCCCGTCAGTAAGAGATCGCCTTTGCCGGTTAAAACCGTAGCCTCGACCGACATGACATCGCCGCCGACTTCGGTCCAGGCCAAGCCGGTGGCGACACCGACTTGGTCTTCTTCTTCAGCCATCCCATAACGGAATTGGGTCGGCCCCAAAAACCGATGGATGTTATTGGCGGTGGCTTTTACGCTCTTGGTCTTGCCCTCGACTATACGCCGGGCCACCTGCCGGCAGATAGCGGCTATCTTGCGTTCAAGACCTCGCACCCCTGCTTCACGCGTGTGCTCGCGAATGATCTTTTGCAGGCCGTCCGGCGAGATAACCAGATGCCTTTCTTTCAAGCCGTGCGCTTTTGTTTGCTTGGGCACCAGGTATTGCTGAGCTATCTTTATTTTCTCTTCTTCCGTGTAGCCGGCAAAGTGGATCACTTCCATTCTGTCTTTCAACGCCGGCGGGATAGGATCGAGCAGATTGGCCGTTGTGATAAACATAACATCGGAAAGATCGAGCGGCACTTCAAGATAGTGGTCGCTAAAAGCATTGTTCTGTTCAGGATCGAGGACCTCAAGCAAAGCCGAGGTCGGATCTCCCCGGAAATCCATGCCGACCTTGTCCACCTCATCCATCATGAAGACAGGGTTGCGAGCATCCACCCGCACTATCGACTGGACGATGCGGCCCGGCAGGGCGCCGACATACGTGCGCCGGTGACCCCGTATCTCGGCTTCGTCCCTGATGCCCCCAAGTGAGACGCGGATGAATTTGCGGTTCAAAGACCTGGCGATCGACTTGCCTATCGATGTCTTGCCCGTGCCGGGCGGCCCCACAAAACAAAGGATCGGCCCGCGCATCTTTCCAGTCAGAGTATGAACAGCTAAATATTCAAGGACTCTTTCTTTTACCTTTTCCAGACCGTAATGATCTTCGTCCAATATCTGTTGCGCTTCCTTGATGTTGAGTTTCTCTTCAGTCTCTTTTTTCCACGGCACCCCGATCAACCAGTCCAGATAAGTCCTGATAACCGCCGTTTCAGCCGCCGCCGCCGGCATTTTTTCGAGGCGGCCAAGTTCTTTTAAGGCCTTTTCCTCTACTTCTTCCGGCATTTCGGCTTCTTTTATTTTGGTCCGCAGCTCCTCGACTTCCGCCTGCTGCTCATCCATAACCCCCAACTCTTTTTGGATAGCTTTCATCTGCTCGCGCAAAAAGTACTCACGCTGGGTCTTGGTCATCTGCTCTTTAACGCGTGACTGGATGCGGCTGCCTATCTCCAGGATTTCAAGCTCTTTTCCAAGATAAGATCCGACCAATTCAAGGCGCGAGTCCGCGCTGACAGCTTCCAGTATCCGTTGTTTTTCGTCCGTGCGCAGATTCAAATGAAAAGCGATAAAGTCGGCCAAGCGGCCGGGTTCCTCGATATTCATCGACGCTAAGAGGACTTCTTGCGGAATCGGCTTGCCAAGCCTCGCCGTTTGCTCGAACTGCGCCACCAGGTTGCGCATCAGGGCCTCTGTTTCAATGGTTTTTTTGATCGGCTCTTCGACCACGGATACCCGTACTTTAAAGAATGGGTCGATCTGGACGAATTCCTCTATCTTTATCCGAACGATCCCCTCGACAAGGGCTTTTGCCGTCCCGTCGGGCAATTTCAGCTCCTGCATTACCGTCGCGGCCGACCCGATTTCATAGAGATCTTTCGATGCCGGGTCCTGTGTCTCCGCTTCTTTTTGGGCTACGAGAGCCACTATGTGGTCTGTGCGCATCGCGTCCTCGAGCGCCTTGATCGAGCGGTCGCGGCCGACAAAAAGCGGCACGACGAGATTGGGGAATATGATTAGATCCCTTAATGGGATTAAGGGTAAGATGTCCGGGACACTGACCACTTCCTTACCGCTGATATCCGCCACTGAAGTTCTCCTTGCTTAAAGATTCCATCCAATTATAAATAAAAAACAAAAAAGCGCTAGCCTAAACGCACATCCATCGCCGGTCGGGATGATTCGACCTACAGCGGGGAGCGCCTTTTGAAAAGTTGTACTGACCGGCGGTTATCCTATAATAGAGACCAGTTGTTCTGCTCGGAGGCAATGTGAACACTTATTTGCGAATGCTTTTGGTAATACTTCTGGCTGCTTTAGTTATCCAGCCCACCCCGGCTCCGGCACAGCCCATTCCGACAGTGAAGCTGGTTTTTGACAAGAACTTCTACGGCCCGAGCGAGACCTTCACGGCCACGGCGACCATAACAAACGCGTCAGCGGTGAACCTTCGATACAATCGCCTGACTCTCTCTGTTTTCCCGGCCGCGGGACCGGGGACCGCTCTCAGTAAAGCCTTTGGCAACCCCGGCCCGCCTGTAATCCATCAAAGTTGGTTCACAACCATCTTGCCGGGCACTACAAGCGTCAGCCTATCCCGGAGTCTCCAAACGCTCAAGCTTAACGAAGGCGTCTATCCGGCGGAACTAAGCCTTACCCTGGCCGGCCGCGAAACGGTCGTCGACCGGTCTTATTTGGTCGTGCTCGGGCCGAAAGATCGGCAGATGCCGGTCGCGGTCGTCTGGAATCTCCATCAACCGGAGCGGCGACTGCCGGACGGGACTTTTTTTGACAACGCCTTGGCCGGTCTCGTCGCGAATAGGCCCGAGAATCAAGGCCTTTTAAGCCAACAACTGTCGGCTCTCGGCGAGTTACCGACCGTAAAAGCCAATTTAGCCGTCAGCCCTGTTTTGCTTGAGCAACTATCCTCAATGGCCGCCGGGTACACTTGGCATGAAGGCCGGTCATCCAAAGTAGTGGCGCGTGACGGCGAGTCGGCGCAAGACGCCGGGAATTGGCTGGAGTCCCTGAAAAAAATCGTCGCCGGCGGGCAGGCTGAGATACTGACATCGCCCTACGGCCAATCTCCCCTGCCGACCCTGGCGGCTCTGGGGTGGGAAAGTGACGCCCTCGGTCAGCTCCAGGCAGCCGGAACCGCCAGCAAAAAAATATTAGCGCTTGACAGTCCCTTGCCCGGACTGTACTTGCCCGGCCTTATGCTTGATAAGCGATCGGCGCCGTGGCTCGTCAAAAGCAACGTCAAATATGCGGTGGCCCGCTCAACCGCCCCCAATGCCGGCGTCGCGGTCGCGAAACCACTGCCGCCGCTCGATTTTAAGCTGGGCCGCCGCCATTTAACGATTCTGCAAAGCGATCCTGAAATAACGGGTTGGCTCCACATCGCTTCTCCGGAAAAAGCCGGCCAGGAATTGACCGCTTTACTGGCGCAACGCCTGCTGGCTGGGGATGCCGATAAAGTCGTGACTATCGCCCCCGACGAAGCCCACTCTCTACCCAGCCCGGACTTACTTCGCCAGGTTTACCAAGCCCTGGCGCGGATTCCATGGGCTAAGACCGTTACCCTGGCATCGCTTATGGATCAACCAAAATCACCGGCTAACCTTGCCACCGGTAAAGCGCCGGCGAGCGCGAGCCGGGCCTATAAGAATAGTGTGGAGCGCAGCCGCCGGGACCTGCTCGATTTCACTGCCGGGGTCTCTTCCTCTAATGAGCTGCGACGACAGCTTGAGCATCAATTATACGTCAGCGAGTCGATCGATTATTGGCTCGGGAACGATCCTCAGATCCCGCCGATGGGCAAAATCTACGCCGACAACATTCACCGCACGATCGACTCGGAATTTTCTAAGCTTGAATTGGTCCCGCCATCGAAGATCACCTTTTCAACAAAGAATGGGAAGATTCCGGTGGCCATAGTCAACCGCGCCGGCTACCCGATAAAAGCCCGCGTCCATTTAGCCGGTAAGAACTTTGTGTTTTCCGACGATAAAAAGGAAGAGGTCACGTTGATGCCCAAGGAGAATCTGATTTCTTACGATATCACCGCCGGGTTCGTGGGTTTGTCAAAATTGAAGGTGACGGTTCTTGTCGGTACGCGAACTATAGCCAGCCGAAATATCGAGGTAAGAGTTAGTAATATGCTTAGATACTTGGTGGTTGCCATAACTACTTTATCGATAATGGGGGTCACGACGTTGATCTTTAAAAGAGGGAGACGCGCATGAGATCCGACTTCTTTAGCTTTTGGGTGAAAATAATCATCGCCGCCATGATCGCCGCCACCCTGGTCAACGACGGCGGCAGCGTTATCATGACCTACTATCGCATAGGCGACGAAACTCAGCGCGTGGCGGAAGAAGCGTTGCGCAACTACAAGTTGTTCAGCCATTCCCAGGAGCAGGCATTGAGGGCCGCTCAGATAAAAGCCGAGCAAAGCGGGGCTGTTTTGACCGGGTTCCAAATAACGCAAACCGCTGTGCGGGTATCTATCGAGATTCCGTCTAAGACAACCTGGGTGGCGCACCGGATAGAGAGCTTGAAGCCGTATCTTTCCGCACGAGGCCAGGTCGACCTGCCGTTAAACGCCGGCCTGTAGCGTCGTTGGGGCCGCGCCTCTACATATCATCGTAAAACCTTTATAATACTCGGTGAGTTGAAAACAGCATGAAAACAATCGTAGTAATAGACACGAATGTGCTGCTCAGCGACCCAAATGCACTTTTTGTCTATGCTGAAGCTGAGATAGTCGTTCCCCA
>JAUXSL010000122.1 GCA_030679975.1 Actinomycetota bacterium | reverse complement strand
CTTGATAATTATTGAGAGCGACCTCACGAGTGCTAAATTGTTTGTATCTGCAAACCAAGCAACAAGGAGGTCGCTATGGAAACATTGTACTACTGCGGAATCGACTTGCACACAAAGCAATGTCATCTGTGCATTATCGATCAGGAGGGAAATCGGGTTGACGAGGTGAGAATGAAAAACGATCTGGCGGGGATACTTAAGTTCTTGGCACCATACGGCCAAGGGCTTAGGATTGCCGTTGAATCGACGATCAACTGGTATTGGTTGGTAGATGGGCTGAAAGAGAACGGGTACGACGTGACGCTCGCGCATTCAGCGGGTCTGTCGCTGATCACCGGCGCCAAGGTAAAAACTGATCGGCGGGATGCGTTTAAGTTGGCCAGGCTGCTCCGCATGGGCGAGATGACAGAGGCCTATGTCTATCCGGTTGAGCAACGGCCGGTAAGAGATCTGGCGAGAAGAAGAGACGATCTGGTGGCCGAGCGCGCCGGTCTTTACGTCAGGCTTCGAGCGCTGTTTATGCAGTACAACGTCAATACCATGGGGCTTAATGCCCTCAAGGCAATGACCGTCGACGAGGTAAATGCGCTTGCTCTGCCGGCTGAAGCCAAACTTTACGCGTCTCTTTTCCTTGAGCGTCTGCCGCTTATCTCCGAGCAGATAGTCAAGATCGAAGCTAATCTGTCCGCCAAAGATACGGCCGCTGTCTGTCTTTTGATGACGATTCCCGGTATCGGTCCGGTTTTTGCCCGCAGCATCGCCCTTGAAGTCGGCGACATCGATCGGTTTGCCACCGAGAAACACTTTTGCTCATATGCGCGCCTCTTTCCGGGAACCAGCGAGTCAGCCGGCAAGGCCAGGCGAGGGCGGCGAGCAAAAGAGGGAAACCCATATCTAAAATGCGCTTTTATGAATGCCGCTAAGATTGCGTCAGCATATGTGCCTGAGATAAAAGCGCTTAAAGAGAAGCACGCCAAGAGACGAGGCGGAAAAGCTCTCAGAGGAAACGCGGTTATCGCGCACAGGCTCGGGGTAGCGGCGTATCACATGCTAAAGACGGGATGCGTATTCGATCAGGAGCAGTTTATAAGAGGAAAATCTTCGAAGGCGACAGCCATGCCCAGCGCATAACTGAGCAACGCAAGCTCACCCGTTTTGATTGGCAGCTGTCGCCTTCGATTCTAGAATTGCTTGTTGTTCTTTGATAAGCTTGTATCTGCCCCGGCCGGTATCCCCCTTTAAAACTGGTGGCTACCTTTGGTAGACCCCGAAGTCTTTTGAGACTTTGCTTGGGGCCGGCCGGGCACCTATAACTTTCTGGTGCCGCGTCTATCTTGATCTTTAACGATTAGGCGCACGAAAGAAAACTCTTTCGTAAACGAGCCCCCATAGATGTTTGGAGTAGATACGAATCTGCTCTAGACGCGGAAAGCCAAAAAGCGGATCGGCGTTAAAGACCAAGCAGCTCTAGCAGCAACAAGCTTTTATTTGAAAAGAACCCGTTTAAAGCAGCGGGCTATATTTTGTTTTGTCTCTTGACGGGTCGCTCTCAATAGATGTTATGTGCAGACATTTTATCCGCTCAACTTTGAACTCGCTAGGCGGTTCATGCTGATACCACACTCTGCCGCCTGGATGGCAAGTTTTTGATGAACTTGCGGAGGAACTCTTACCATAAACTTGCCACTATAATGTTTGCAGGCGATTGGTTCCGGCGTAGATTCGCCCCCTTCGCGCATGTCCCGCACAACGTCTTCAACTAATTTACGAATTCCTTTCAAAGCTACCTCTGGTTTCGCGGCAAGCCAGCTCAGACTAGGAAATTCGGCACACAAACCCACATACTCTTTATCGTCTTCAGACCAAGTTATCCGGTAAGTATACCGATCATTTTTCAGAGCCATGATCTACCTCCAATCTTTCAATAGCCAACAACACTTGCTTAACCTGATACGCTTTGGCTTTTCCTTTATGGTTTTGAATATTTATACGAGGATCACCACGCCATGGGGTTTTATAAATTCGATGACTGCTTCCGTCGTGACGAGGTTCCCCAAAATAATGTTCACACACTTTGCATAAATCAATAAAACGTACATCTTTAGGATTCGCCTTCATTTGTGAAAGTATGTCGATTATCTTAGCCATGAATATATTATAGTATCACTATAGGTATCGCTTCAAGAGGTTCTTACCCGGATTTTCTATAAGTTAAATTCTCTCTAATGACCGACTTTGTTGTTTTCGCCATCGGGGCTTTGGCTTATTGGGCGATCGGTTTTGGCCTGATGTTCGGCGGCGCCCACGGCATCGCCTCGCTTGGCGGGGTGGCGCCGCTTAACGGATTATTCGAGATAGCCAAAGGCTGGGGGATTTTCGGCCCCAAAGGGATGACTGTCACCGATGTCAAAGGCGCCGGCAAACAGCGCGGCTACACTGAAGTCTACCGGGCCGATGTTGCCGGAAAATTACCGGGTTGTTAAAGCCATGTAAATTCTGGACTTACAAGGCTTGCCCTTGTAGACTTGCGCCTATGAGGTCCATCCGGCTCGGCTTGGCGCAGATCAATTGCACGGTGGGAGACTTAGACGGCAATGCCGCTAAGATCAAGGAATATTGCCGTCGGGCGGCCTTGCAAGGTGTCGACCTGCTCGCCTTTCCCGAGCTCAGCGTCAGCGGGTATCCGCCTGAAGACCTCCTGCTGAAGCCGCAATTCATCGCTGATTGCCGAGAGGCTTTGGCGCAAATCGTGGAATTCAGCCGCGAACTCGAGGAGATGACCTTGATTCTCGGTTGCGTGGATTTAAAGGCGGATGTCTATAACAGCGCGGCGATTATCAATAATGGGCGGGTTGTTGACATCTACCATAAGATGTACCTGCCGAATTACGGTGTCTTCGATGAAGAGCGGTATTTCAAGCCCGGCGCCGAGGGGTTGGTCGTTACGGTCGGCGGCGTTCTGGTGGGTATCAGTATCTGCGAGGATATCTGGTATCCGGACGGACCCGCGCGAACCGAAGCGACGGCCGGCGGGGCCGAACTGATAGTCAATCTCAACGCTTCCCCGTACCATGTTGCCAAGGGCGGCGCCAGAGCGCACATGCTGGCCGACCGGGCGGCTGATAATCTGGCGGCGGTCGCTTATGTCAATATGGTCGGCGGTCAGGACGAGCTGGTCTTTGACGGCCAAAGCCTCGTCTACAACCAGGCGGGCAAGCGGGTGGCGATGGGCGCGCAATTTGAAGAAGAGCTCGTCGTCATCGACATCGATGCCGAGGCAATCGCCAAGGCGCGCCAAGAGCATGCCGAATGGCGTCTTATCCAAGCCGAAGCGCGAAAGCGCGCTTTGCCGCTCCGCCGGGCGTTGGTCGGCGGAGAGACGGTCGATACCGCCAAGCCTCCCATCAAGCGGGTTGAGCGCAGCGAGATGGAGCCGGTCGAAGAAGTCTTCGCCGCCGTCAAGCTGGGCCTTGGGGATTACGTCCGAAAAAACCGGTTTGCCCGCGTACTGGTCGGCTTGTCCGGCGGGGTGGATTCAGCGCTCGCCGCCGCTTTAGCCGTTGACGCAATAGGCGCGGCCAACGTTACCACGGTCTTTATGCCGTCCAGGTTCACCTCACACGAGAGCGTGCAAGACGCGGTCGCGACAGCTAAGAACCTGGGGACGGAATTTATCGATATATCGATCGAACCGATATTCACAGTCTACCTTGAATCGCTGGCGCCGATCTTTGCCGGACGACCGGCCGATGCGGCCGAAGAAAACCTCCAAGCGCGTATTCGCGGCAATATACTGATGGCTCTCTCCAATAAATTCGGCTGGCTTCTCCTTTCCACCGGCAATAAGAGCGAGATGAGTGTCGGCTACGCCACTCTCTACGGCGATATGAGCGGCGGTTTCGCCGTGCTAAAGGATGTCCCGAAGACGCTCGTCTATCAGCTGGCCGAATATTATAATCGGAAATCGGGCAGCGAGATGATCCCGGCCCGTGTTTTGACCAAAGCGCCCAGCGCCGAGTTGAGGGCCGGTCAGAAAGATTCGGACGCTTTGCCCGAATACGATGTGCTCGACCCGATAGTCCGGGCCTACGTCGAGGAAGACCGTGCCAACAGCGAAATAGTCGCCGCCGGTTTCGAGGCGGCGACCGTGGCGAAAGTGACGGAAATGGTGGATAGGAGCGAGTATAAACGCCGCCAGGCGCCTCCGGGAGTCAAAATAACCAGCCGGGCATTTGGCAAGGACTGGCGCGTACCTATCACTAATTGGTACAAAGAGAGCCGGAAAAATTCTTAAGTCTATGCTCAAAGGGGGAAGTAACTTAAAGTCGGCGCCACTTGGCGGCGCTGAGCCCGCTGGGAGAGTTGAACTCCCGACCGTCCGCTTACAAGGCGGATGCTCTGCCTCTGAGCTAAGCGGGCAAAAGTTTTTCTTTAAATCTGTAAAGATATTTGCTAAGTTTAACAGACGAAGCGAGATGATTGCCAAACGAATCAAAAAATCAAACAATAATAAGACCTCATTGAGGTCATTTTGTTTTTTTGGTAAGGAATCAGCCGTTTGCTCGGATGCTTAGGAGGCAATGTTATGGAATTAACCGTGAGGATCGAAGAGAAGATACCGATTTTGGATATTGCCGGGGAGATCGACCATTTTGTCGCTCCCAAGCTGCAGCGACAGATCGATGAATTGATCGATGCCGGCAACGACCGGCTGGTCTTTGACTTTAGCAACGTCAATTACCTGGATAGCGGCGGCATCGGCGTGCTCTTCAACGCGATGCAGCAGCTGGCGCCGAGGCAAGGGCGTATAGGCATTGTTTGCGGCGATCCAAACGTTATCAGGATACTTGAACTGGTCGGGCTATTCGATAAGCGGACGAGAGTATTGCTCTTTGGCCGGAAAGACAAAGCCCTTAAGGCCCTGGAAGGGAAAATAGAAGTTGGTTGATGAGCACGCTAACTTGCGAGAATTGAATGTGCAAAGCCAAGGCGTCAATCTGGCCAAGGTCAGAAATTTTGTGGTCGATGTCGCCAAAGACTGTGGTTTCGACGAGAATGTTATCTATGACATAAAAGTAGCGGTCGGCGAAGCCATTGCCAACGCGATGGAACACGGCTCGCCGCTGGGCGAGGCTAATCACGTGAAGGTCGTCTGCCGGTGCGATGGGGATAATTTAAACATTCAAATAACTGATGAAGGCGTCTTCAAGCGGGCTTTCCCCGTCGCTGAGGAGGCCGTTAGCTATCGCGGCCACGGTATCTTGCTTATGTTGGCTCTGATGGACAAAGTCACTATCGATGAATCGGCCCACGGGACCACAGTTTCCCTGACCAAGAATTTTCGCCCCGATTCTCAAGAGGCGACCAAGACCGCCTGATCCTCCGAACGCCAACCCCTTTTTTGATAAGAAAGCCGCTTTAGGATATAACACTTTTATGGCGGACACCTTTGAAGAACGCGATTTTAAGATACCCGTACTCTGCGCGGGCAACGACTGCGCGCGCTGCAGCCATAAACTGAAAGAAGGGCTTGAGCAGGTAAAGGGTGTCCAAGACGCGCGACTTGACGGGGCCACCGCCACGCTAACACTTGCTTTTGACCCTAGCGTAGTCTCTTTTGATTCACTGGAGCGCAAAGCCAGAGAGCTCGGCTGCGCGCTGGCCGAGCAGTTCGGCCATGAGACATTGACGCTGACCGGGCTCGATTGCGCGGACTGCGCCATTAAGCTGGAAAAGGCGGTCGGCAGGTTGCCCGGCGTCGTTTGGGTCGGGGCTAATTTCGCCGGCTCTAAACTAAGCGTTGAGTATGAAGCCGACAAAGTAGAGCTCAAGCAGGTCGTTCAGATCATCAACAATCTAGGTTACGGCGTCGAGGAGGCCGGACCGCCGGCGGCTGATGAAGTTTTCTGGCGTCGTCACCCGAAAGCGGTGACCATGGGCCTGTCGGGCCTGCTCCTCCTCTTGGGTTTCATCACCGATCGAATCGGCTTAAGCCCTCCGGCCGCCCACATCTTATATGCCGTCTCCATCCTGAGCGGCGGTTACCACGTCGCCCGCAGCGGCTTTTATTCGCTCAAAATGCTCTCATTCGATATGAACTTTCTCGTCACCGCGGCCGTCATCGGGGCAATGCTTATCGGTGAATGGCTCGACGGCGCCATGGTCGTATTTTTATTCGCGGTCGGCACCGCCATGGAGGCCTATTCGATGGAGCGGACCCGCCGGGTGATCAGAGGCCTGGTTGCCTTATCGCCGCGGGAAGCCCGCATCCGTCGTCATGATTACGAGGAAACGGTCGGCATCGATAAGATTAAAATAGGCGATGTGATGATAGTCAAGCCGGGCGAGAAGATAGCGATGGATGGTATCGTCGGCGCCGGCGCCTCCAGCGTCGATCAGGCATCGGTCACCGGCGAATCGATACCGGTCGATAAAGTTCCCG
>JAUXSL010000113.1 GCA_030679975.1 Actinomycetota bacterium | reverse complement strand
ACATGATTTACCTCTTTGACTTGTACATCTGTTTTATCGGGAAGTCTACCTAAAACCTAAACGACGACTCGTAAGACCTCTTCGTATGATGTCTGCCCTTGAAGCACTTTCGCTATCCCGTCTTCGCGTAAGGTCTGCATGCCTTCTTCCATCGCCGTCCTCTTGATCTCTTCAGCCGTCGCCCGCTCGACCGTAAGCTTCTCGATAGTCGGACTCATCAACATCACTTCGTACAGACCAACACGCCCCTTGTAGCCGTTGTTATTACATTTAGAGCAGCCCTTTGGGCGATAGAGGGTCAACGGCTCTTCAGACTTGATTCCCATGGCTTTGACCAAGTCGGCATCGGGCGTATACGGCTCTTTGCAGTACGGACAAAGACGGCGCGCTAAGCGCTGGGCCTGAACGCAGTCGATCGCTGAAGAGATCAGGAAAGGCTCAATCCCCATTTCAGTCAATCGGCTTATGGCCCCGGGCGCATCGTTGGTGTGCAACGTGCTCAGTACTAAATGTCCGGTGAGCGCGGCTTCAATAGCGATTTGGGCTGTTTCATGATCGCGAATCTCCCCGACCATGACGATGTCCGGCGAGGCCCGCAAAATAGCCCGCAATCCGCGGGCAAAAGATAGACCGGCTTTCGCGTTGATCTGAACCTGGTTAATACCAGGCAAGCGGTATTCAACCGGGTCTTCAATGGTGACAATATTCTTGCCTTCGGTATTTAGAACATTGAGAGTCGCGTAAAGTGAGGTCGATTTTCCGCTACCGGTCGGCCCGGTCACCAATATCGCTCCATACGGCTTGCTGAAAGCGCTTTTAAAGCGGCTCAAGGTGTCGGGAAGAAAACCGAGGTCATCAAGCCTAAGCAGGATACTTTCCGTCTCCAATACCCGCATACAGACCCTCTCCCCGTAGATAGTCGGAAGCGTCGCCACCCGGAAATCGACACCTCTGCCTTTCACAGACATGGTCGCCCGGCCGTCTTGCGGTTTTCGGTTTTCGGCGATATCCATGGAGGCCATGATTTTTAATCTTGAAATGATCGCCGCTTGGACCCGCTTAGGCGATTTCATTACCTCGTGTAAGACGCCGTCAATGCGATATCGGACTCTCAGGTTTTTTTCTTGCGGTTCAATATGAATATCGCTGGCGCGGTCCTCGACGCCCTGGCTGATAATGAAATTAATCAATTTAACGATAGGGGCATCTTCCGAAATCGCCTCTACCCCATCTAAATCTTCGCCCGCGGCGCCGGCCGTGAGGTCGCTGGAGAGCGAATCGGCCATGCTAAAATATTGATTGATGCCGGCCTCGATATCATCGTAAAGCCCGACCGCGGGCGTCACCTCATAACCGCTGGCCATCTGCACGTCATCGATGGCCAGAACGTTGTCCGGCGAAGCCATCAGCAGGACAAGTTTGCCGTCGGCGAAATCAACCGGGAGTACGGAGTATCTCCTGGCCAACTCCTCCGGCACGACCGCGATTGCGGTGACGTTGATCTTATAATCGCCAAGATCGATGTATTTAATGCCAAGCTGTCTGGCCAGCTTGGGCAAGATATCGCCGCTCTTACAATAGCCCATCTCCATCAAGACTTGGGTCAAGGGGAGACCGGTGACTTTATGTATCTGTAAGCCGTCGGCTAATTGAGCGTCTGTTACAACCCCCGCCCTAACTAAGAACAGCCCTAATCTCTCAATAACCGCCAACAACTTACGCGCTCACTTTCTTGAGCTGCTTTATCCCGATATTAAGTAACGCGTTCAAGGCTTGTTTAGCACTGCTCTTGTCTTGGACATCGCAGCAGACCACTTGCTCTTCCCTGGATATGCCAAGGTCCTTCTTGAGTTCCGACGCCTCTGGCGCCTGGCGGTTTTCCAATCGGTTTAAGACCACGACGAACGGGGTGTCCGTCAAATTCTTTAAGCGCTTTATTAACGATTTTGTCTCGTCCATGTGGGCGCGGGACTTGGCATCGAAAATAACCACGAACCCGAGTAAGCCGTCGACCAGTCGCTCCCAGACAAATTGGAAGCTTTCATCGCCGGGTAACCCGGCCAGGTAGAGAAAAAAGCCGGGCCGCACAGACATACGACCAAATTCTATAGTGTACGCATGGCCGCTTTTGCCGACCGCAATCTGTTCGGGCGTATGAAACACATGCTCGCTTAGCGTCTTTATAAACATGCTTTTCCCCGATGATGGGGGTCCCGTCACAATCACATTCATGAGCTTCATTTCATAATCCTTTGATATAACCGATCAATTCAGTCATTGCGGATAAAGTCAAATTCCGATCCAGGTGGACACGCTCCGACAAGACGGCGGCGCTCGTCGCCGCTAAGAAAACCGTCCCCTTGTGGCCGCGCCGGCCGCTGTCCGTCAGCGCTACCAGCTCATTTATATAATGAGCACGGTCGCTGATGATATCTTCCGGCGATAATTCAAGCTCTTCCAGAGCGTCGAAAGCATCCAGCCCGCCACTGGGGGCGAGGCTGTCACTGTCTGTTTGACCTTCGCCCTCAGCCCGGACGAGCCGGATTAGCCCCGCGCCGGCCGCGTCATAAAAGTGGGTGCTGACTTCAAACTCACTTACGCTTAAGGTCTTGGCTATCTCAGCGACAGTGCGCTTACCGTCTACCTGATCGATCACCTTCCAGTGAAGCGGCGTAAACCCAGCTGCGTCGGTTTTTTCCGGGCCGCCGGCGATCCGGGCAAAGATCGAGTTAGTCGAGGGCACCCTGGCCCGGATCCGGTCCCACTCGTCAAGACGCGCGCTGCTTTGCGACAGTATCTTCCGGGCGCTGAGGAGTAGGCCCATATCTTCCGAAGCCGGCAACTGATCTTCAAAAAACTTAAAATCTCCATCGGCCCACGGGAGCAGATCGAAAACCGTATTTTGGATCTGCTCCTTAACGAAAGTCCGCAAGATCTCATCCGTGATCCAGCCCTCGCTGATAAGGATCTGACCCAACCGCCGGCGTTTTTTGTTCGTCCTTTGGAGCCCTAGGGCCTGATGAAGTTGCTCATCGGTAATATGGCCGGCGTTAACCAGTCGCTCACCGAGAGGTTGGCGATTAAAGTTGGATACCGCTCCGAATATTTTCCCGCGGCGGAAATAGACAAACCCCTCGGCATCGCCGACCTTGCGCACGATATGCAAGGTGCCTGTCTTTTTCCGCGAATTTATCAACTGGAAGATAGCTTCCAGACCGAAATCTCTTAAATTACCGTCTAATGCCATTACTTACCTCTTACGTCGTTACCCTCATAATCTCTTCAATGGAGGTCATGCCGGATATAACCTTAAGAAAACCGTCATGCCGCAGCGTCCTCATCCCTTCGGCTAGAGCCACTTTGTTTAGCTGATCGCTGGTTGCCCGTTGAACAACTAAGCGCTCGATGTTTTCGCTTATAAGTAAGACCTCGTAGAGCCCGATACGTCCCTTATAGCCGGTGTTGTTGCACTTCTTGCAACCGCGAGCACGATAGACAACATCGATTTTCGATTCAGGAATGGGAAAATCTATTTCATCCAAAGCCTTCTTGGTCGGCTTATAGCCTTCCTTGCAATGGTCGCAAAGCTTGCGCGCCAGCCGTTGCGCCACCACGCAATCAACGGCCGACGAAGCCAAAAACGGTTCGATGCCCATCTCTATCAGCCGGGTCAATGATGAAGCGGCATCGTTTGTGTGAAGCGTCGATAGAACCAGGTGGCCGGTAAGAGCCGACTCGATGGCGATCATCGCGGTTTCTTCATCTCTTATCTCACCGATCATGACAATGTCCGGGTCGTGGCGGAGTATCGAGCGCAAAGCCGCGGCAAAAGTCAGGTCGGCCTTGATGTTCACTTGGACTTGATTAATCCCCGGCAACCGATATTCGACCGGATCTTCAACGGTGATCAGGTTCTTTTCAAGATCATTCAATATGTTTAACGCGGCATACAGCGTTGTGGTCTTGCCGCTGCCTGTCGGCCCGGTCACCAGCATCGCGCCGTAGGGCTTCGCAAACGAACTCTTGAACCGGTTTAGACAATCGTCGGTGAATCCAAGGTCGTTCAGGTCCATAAGAATAGCTTCTTTGCCCAGCAAGCGCAGGACAATTTTTTCACCATAAACGGTCGGCAGAGTCGCGACCCGAAAGTCGCAAGCCATGCCTTCGACGACCACGCCGAATCGGCCGTCTTGCGGAACTCGTTTTTCAGCGATGTCCATGTTGGCCAGGATCTTTATCCGGGAGACGATGCCGTTTTGCACCTTCTTGGGCGAGCGCATCATCTCATGGAGTACACCGTCTATTCTGAAGCGGATGCGCACATCTTTATCTTGAGGCTCGATATGGACATCATTGGCGCGGTTGCGGACCGCTTCCGTTAGAATGAGGTTTACGAGCTTGACGACCGGAGCCTGTCCGAGCTCACGGTCTTCTTCGCCGTCGGCCTCGGCTCCGCCGGCCCCCATATCGCCGGCGACCGATTCCATCATTTCCTCGACATTCGCGTTTTGGCGAAGATATTTTTTGATGGCGGCAATGACGTCGGTTTCGGTCGCGACCGCCGGCATTACTTGGCGCCCGGTGATGATTTGAATATCGTCGATGGCCAGAACGTTGACCGGGTCGGTCATGGCCACGAGTAACTTCTCGCCATCGAGAGCGACAGGAATGACTTTATACCGCAGCGCCAACTCCTCTTCAATGAGGGTGGCGGCGTTTATATCGATTTCAAAATTGCCTAGATCGAGTAAGTCAAGTCGGAGGGTGTCGGCCACCGTCGCGGCAACATCTTTTTCCGAGACAAAACCAAGTTCTTCAAGGGTCCTAAAGAAGCTCTTTCCATTTTCGGCAGCTTTCGCTTCACCCAGTTGTTCCCGGGTTATCAGTTTTGTGTCTAATAATATTCGTTCGAGCCGAGTGCTTGTTGGTGGCAATTATATCCTCAGTCCCGCGATCCCTTAGTTCCGCCCGCAACGCCTGCGCCATCTCTTCTATAGGCGCCGGTAGCCCGGTCCAAATAGTGAAGGCCGCCGCTCCCTGATAGAGAAGCATGCCGGCGCCGTTAACTGTCCTGGCGCCTCCGGCCTTCGCCAGCCTCAAGAATTCCGTCTCGGCCGGCCAATAGATAATGTCATAAACAACCTGCCCGGGCCGGAGAAGATCAAGCCCCAAAGGCAGGCCCGGGTTTGTCGCCATGCCGACCGAAGTCGCGTTGACCACTAAATCACAGCTGCGGATATCGTCTGAATCATCCATATCCGCAATCGAAGCGATGGAACCGGCATAGTAAGACCTAACCAGTCCTACTATTGTTTCGGCTTTTTTCCGCGTGCGGTTGAGTATTTTCATTTCGCCCGCTCCCGCCTTCGCCAGCGCCAAAGCGATCGATTGGGCCGCCCCTCCGGCCCCAATGACTAAGACCTTCTTCCCGACCGGATCGAAAGCAGCGTCACTCTTTAAGCTGCGAACAAAACCCAGGCCATCGGTATTGTGCCCGATCGACCGGCCGCCTTTAAACTCAACCGTATTGACTGCTTTTACTACCGCGGCCGACTCCGCCGCCTCATCCACAAGGGTAAACACCGCTTGTTTGTGCGGCATCGTCACATTCAAGCCACGGCAACCAGCCGCCGCCAAGCCGGCAAAGCTGATTTCCAGCCTGTCGGGTTCGACTTTGAAAGGCAGATAGACCCAGTTTAAACCGGCCCGCTCAAAAGCCGCGTTCTGGAACGAGGGTGAAAGAGTATGTTCGATCGGATAACCGATAATGCCGGTAAACGATGTCGATCCGTATATTTTCATCTACCTGACCTCAAAAGAACCATGTTGGGCTTCCGGCGTCCGGGCAACGATCGCCACATTGCGGACAGCGGCAAGACGAGGGCCTATGCGTAATCGATCGACAAAGATATCAAGCGTGGCTTTTTCCCCTTGGACAAGCACCTCGACCCGGCCGTCCGGGGCGTTTCGCGCAAAGCCGGTTAAACCCAAACCGACAGCTTCTCGCTGGGCGAAGGCCCGGAAGCCGACACCTTGCACCCGCCCCTCGACACTGATCAAATATTCTTCCATCGGCCCTCAACCAGAAGTTGCCCGGATAAGCGCTTTAACAGGATCCGCTCAAAAACGCGCAGGGCTTTGGTATGGATCAGATCCACTTCACTTATCGGCGCCACGAGAATAGTCCTTATGCCGACTCTATTGCCGCCGAGAACATCTGTAAAGAGTTGGTCTCCGATGATCGCGATTTCGGCGGCCGCGACACCGAGGCGGCCGATAGCGATTTTGTAAGCCGGCCCCAACGGCTTGGCCGCCGGCGCCAACAAAGGCAGTTCTAAATGGCCGGCTATCCGCTTGACCCTGTCCGTCCAATTATTGGAGATTACCAGCAGCTTGATGCCGGAATCCCGCAAACCGGACACCCATAGGCGCAACTTGTCATCCGGCAACCGCTCGCCTCTGGCCATGATAGTATTGTCAACATCGATGATCATGGCGTTGATGTTTTTGGCCGCCAACCACTCCCCGTCGATATCGTATATCGAATCGGCAAAATAGTCAGGTTTGAAGTTAGCTAAAAATCCCTTTTTAAACAACTGCCATCATTGGCCCTGGTTGGCCCGCCGCTTGGCCGCCAAGAATTCATTATAGTTGTTTGTGAACGTATGATGCCCGTCCGGAGACGTCAGAACATAATATATATAATCAACTGGCGCCGGCGCCAGCGCCGCCTTGATAGAATCGATTCCGGGACTTGCTATCGGTCCGGGAGGCAAGCCCGTCTGTTGATAAGTATTGTATGGAGAAGCGATTTTTAAATCTTGTTCGGTCAGCGCGGCCTTTTGCCTGGGTAAGAGATACTGGACCGTCGCGTCGATCTGGAGCGGCATCCCTTTTGCCAAGCGATTGTAAATGACGGCTGCCATCAAGGGGCGCTCTTCCGGGACCTTGGCTTCTCTTTCAATCAGCGAGGCGACAGTGACGATTTGATGATGGGTAAGGTTTTTTTGCTGAGCAAAAGTCCAGTCAACCGACGCGGTTTCCAGCTGAAACTGGTCGATCATACGGGAGATTATCGCTCGTGGATGCGCCCGCTGGGCAAATTGATAGGTCTTAGGAAAGAGATATCCTTCAACGGTATTGAGCTCCGGCGGCAACTCGCTCGGGCGCACTTGAGGAACGCCTTGGCCACTGATATATTCGTAAAAATCAGCTGGAGGACGCTTGGTTTTCGCGGACAGGCGCTCGGCTATCTGCTTCGCCGTAAAACCTTCGGGAATAACCACACTGACCAGCTTCACAGCGCGCGCCTTGGTCAGCTCTTTGAGTATTTGATAGTAGGTCAGCCCGGTCTTGAACCGGTAATGGCCGGGCTGCAATCGAGCTTCGGTTTGAGTAACACCGGCATAGACGCGAAAAGTGTAGGCGTTGGAGATAACACCGGCCCTGGCCAGCTTAGCGGCTATTTGAGCAGTGTTTTGTCCTCGCTCTACAGTGACCTTGATAGTCCTACTGGGCGGTTGACGCCAAAAGAAAGCAAGATAAGCGCTGCCGCTCAGAACAGCGAGGAGCACCGCCCACAATATGACCTTTGCCGCGAACGAACGGATCTTGCCTCTGTCCGGTCTCGCCTTCTTTAACGCGTGTCTTCCTATGTCCGAGCCCTCCCGGCCCTTCTGTCCAGGTAGCTTTGGAGCACCAGCGCGGCCGCCACCTTATCTATCGCCCCTTTAGCCTTTCGACCGCGAACTCCCATCTGGGCCAACCAAGTTCTTGCCTCTTTGGAGGACAATCGCTCGTCATACCGGTCTACGGGTACATGGAAGGCCCCGCGCAACGACTTGATGAAGTCATCCACCACTATCGCTTGCGGCCCCACGTCTCCGGACAATGTCCGGGGGTAACCGATGACTATTCTCTCGATGTCATAATCGTCAACGAGCTTCGCCAACCCCGCCAGGCCATCTTGGCTCTGAGATCGCTCGATAACAGCGACGGGCTGAGCCAAAGTCGCGGAAGTGTCGCTGATAGCCACGCCCAGTCTTTTGCTGCCGTAATCGATTCCCATGATCCGGGGGCTCAACTTTTGGCCCCGACTAAATCGCTTAAAAACTTTTTCGCTTCAACCAGGGCTTTATCGATGTTGCCGGGGTCTTTCCCGCCGGCTTGCGCCAACTCGGCTTTGCCGCCGCCGCCGCCGCCGATTATGGGGGCGACTTTTTTTATCATCGATCCCGCGTTAAAGCCCGCTGCCACAAGCGCCGGCGTGGCCGCGACAAGTATCAGCGCTTTCCCGCCGGTCGCCGAGGCTAACACGACGGCGGCTTTTTCAGCTTTAGCCCGCAGTCTATCAGCCATCATCCGCAACGAGTCAGCGTCCGCTTCCATTACTTTGCCGGCATAAAAGAAAACTCCATCAAG
>JAUXSL010000102.1 GCA_030679975.1 Actinomycetota bacterium | reverse complement strand
GACTTTAAAGGTCGACCCGGCCGGATAGCCGGACATTATCGCTCGATTACTTAACGGGTATTCGCTCTTCTTGTCGGTCAATGTCGCCCATTGGGCGGTGCTGACCCCGCCGACAAAAATCCGGGGGTCATAAGTCGGCCAACTAGCCATAGCCACCACTTCGCCCGTCGGAGTCGTCACGACGATAGCGCCGGCCGACGCTCGCGGGGATTTTGTTTTCTTTGCCGCCGCCATGGTTGCGGCTAAGGCCGCTTCCGCCGAGGCTTGAATTCTCTTATCGATGGTTAGGACGACATTATTGCCGGGATCCGGCTCCTTCTTGTCTATTACTTCTATCGGCCGATTCGCGGCGTTGACCTCAACGTATTCCGTCCCTTTGCTGCCCGATAGAACATTTTCATACTGTCGCTCTATACCGCTTTTGCCGACCAGATCGCCCAGCGCGTAGCCGCTGTATGCGCGCTCTTTCTGTTCCAGTTCGGAAAGCTCGCCAAGGTAGCCGACTATATGCGCGGCCAAACCGCCGTTCGGATAGTCCCTGATGGCCTCGACTTTCAGTTCGACACCGACAAAGTCGGCATCATGTTCTTCTATGTAAGCCATGACCTCTTTCGAGACGTCCCTCTTTATGACCCGGGGTTCTATCGGGTTTATCTTCACGCTTCTGACTTGTTTATATATCTCTCTCACGCTCATCCCCAGTAACTTGGAGAGGCGCGCGACAAGTTTTTTGTCATGGGCTCGCTGCGGAGAGAGGGTCAGGGTCACGGTCAGGCGATTCTTCACCAACGGCTCGCCGCCCCGAGCGAGTATCTCACCGCGCGGGGCGGCGATAGCTATATGCCTGATGCGGTTCTCCTCGGCCATGGCCTTGTAGTCGTTGCCCCATGCCCCCTGGAGGAGCCACAACCGCGCCAGCAGCACCGCCGGCACAATGATCGCAAAGGCGGCCAGCGCTTTTATCCGAGCGTGCGTCGAGTCGGAGATTTCGCTCATTATCTGAAGACCTTGTCTTGTCTCTCAGCGCTTAGAATCTTACTTAGTTGCGGGAAGATAAAGAAGCCGACTGTCGCGGTGTACAGAGCTGAGGGCAGGACTACTTCGCGCATGACGGTCAATAATTCCATCCGCTCGCCGGTTAGAAAGGCCAAGCCGATGTAGAGAATCTGTGAAACGATGCTGACGCCGCCGATGGCCAGCATCGGCATGATGGGGCTGTTTCCGAGGATCGTCCGCTCTACCCGGCCGGAAAAGCCGCCAACAATGGTCTTGATCAAGACCTCGAGACCGATACCGCGGATCGTCAAAAGATCTTGAAGCAAGCCGCCTAAAAACCCTCCGACCGCGCCCGGCGCCGCCCCGTCCAAAAAACCGAAACTGGCCACTATTATCAAGATGATATCGGGCTTGATAGGGCCTATAGAAATAAAAGGAACAACCGCGGCCTGGCAGATGAACGCGACCGCCAGTACGAGCGCGAACCGAACATTTACGTTCATAACTTGCTCCGGGCCGCTTCCGAGTCGTTTATTACCAGGACTTCCGAAAGCCGCGCATAATCAACGGCCGGGCGCACGTCGATGTTTTTTTCCAGGCTGTAGGCCGTCTTGGCTATGCCGGCCACCGCCCCGACAGCTATACCTCTCGGGTACACTCCCCCGACACCGGAAGTCAGCAGTTTATCGCCTACTTTGACATCCGCGTCCGCCGCCAGAAACCTCAGCTTCAGACGCCCCTCCATCGAACCTTCGATTATCCCCGTCGCGCCGCTCCGCGCTATCTCCACGCCAACCCCGCTGCGCCGGTCATCAAGCAGCTGGACCAGAGCGGCCGACCCCGCTACCCGCACAGTCCGGCCGACAAGCCCTTTATCGGTTATAACGGCCATATTTTCGCCGACCCCGGCGCTTGAACCAACGTCTATGGTCACAATCGATTGCCAGCTGGTCGGAGACCGGCTGATAACGCGGGCCCCGACTGTTTTAGGCTGTGATTCGCGCCTGAAGCCGGCCAACCGCTGCAACCGGCGATTTTCAGCCTCATAACGCTTGAGATGATCGACTTCTTGACGCAAAACGATATTGTCATGCTTGAGGCGACGGTTTTCGTTCGTCAGATTACCGATTACGAGCGTATATTGAGAGACCCGCTTGAACGGACTGATGACAACGTTGACCGCCTTTTGCAGCGGCGCGGTCGCCGCCAGCAACAGATGTTGAGATTGACTGACAACGCCTTCGCGGTCGCCGCTATAGACCAGCGCCACTGAGAGCGCCGCCACTATGATTGCCACAAACAGTATGGTCCGGTTTCGACCGCTATTACGTGAGTACATAAAAATAGATTTCTTGTGTGGTTACTCCCGGCGCTATCTCTGAGTCCCGATGGAAATCCGCCTCAGTAAGTTCAGTTCCTCAAGAGATTTACCCGCGCCGATGACCACACAGCTTAAGGGATCCTCCGTAACGTGCACCGGAATGCCCGTTTCCTGGCGAAGCCGCTCGTCCAATCCTTTTAGCAGAGACCCGCCGCCGGTCAGGACGATACCCCTATCCATAATATCGCTGGACAATTCAGGTGGGGTCTTTTCCAGGGTGCTTTTTATCGCGGTGATTATTTGAGTAAGCGGTTCTTCGATCGCGACCCGGATCTCCTCAGAAGACAAGACCACGTTCTTGGGTAGACCGGAAAGAAGATCCCTCCCTCTCACCTCGACATCTTCCTCTTCCGGAAGCGGGTAAGCCGAGCCTATTTCCATTTTAATCTCTTCCGATGTCCGCTCCCCGATCATCACGTTGTATTCTTTCTTCACGTGGGCGACGATTGCCTCGTCAAATTCATCGCCGCCGATGCGGATGGAGATACTCGTGACTATTCCGCCCAGTGAGATAACGGCCACTTCAGTTGTGCCGCCGCCGATATCGACTACCATGTTCCCGGTCGGCTCCTGGATAGGCAGCCCCGCCCCGATGGCCGCCGCCATCGGTTCCTCGATCAAGTGGGCCTCGCGAGCTCCCGCCGACAAGGTGGCTTCATAGACCGCCCGTTTTTCAACCGCCGTCACGCCTGAAGGGACGCAGACCACGACTCGCGGCCGGACGGCAAAACGTCGCTTGTGCACCCTCTCGATCAATTTGCGTATCATCGTTTCCGTGACTTGAAAGTCGGCGATGACTCCGTCTTTCAAGGGCCTGATGGCAACGATGTTCCCCGGCGTACGCCCGATCATTCTTTTTGCCTCGGTCCCGACGGCCAGCAATTTCCCCGTGTCTTTTTCGATAGCGACTACCGAAGGCTCAACGAGGACTATTCCCCGCCCCTTTACGTAAACCAACGTATTAGCGGTGCCTAGGTCGATACCGATGTCCCGACCCAGCGCTCCGAAAAGAAAATCAAAGATCATGCTTCTCCCTTATGTTTATAAACAACCTTGCTCTTTTAAGCTAAGCCAGCAACCGTCGCCGATGATGATATGATCGATAAAATCAATCCCCAATATCCGCCCGGCCTCCGCCAACCGCCTGGTTAAAACGATATCTTCGCGGCTGGGCGTGACGTCTCCGCTGGGATGATTATGGGCTACTATCAAGCCCGCTCCGTTGGCGCGTATCGCTGTTTTGTATAGCTCACGTGGATGAATTATGGCCGCGCTCAAGCTGCCCACCGCGACATCGACGCTTTTTATCAATTGGTTCTTGTTGTTGACTATCAAAGCTTTAAAGTGTTCGATCTCCAGATATCTCATCATCGGCATCAACATCTCCGCGACCTTTTGCGGAGACGACAGAGGCTTCTTGGACGAGGCCGTCTCGCTTCCCGCCCGCTTGCCGAGCTCGATCGCGGCTATCAGCTGCGCGGCTTTTGCCGGGCCGATGCCGCTCACCGCGGCCAGATCGTGAAAATCGCTTGCCCCAAGCTTGCCGACGCCGCCAAACGTCCCCATCAATTTCTCGGCCATCTGCAGCGAGGTCACTCCGCGCCCGCCGGTCCCGATGACAATCGCGATCAACTCCGAATTAGACAGGCGCGGCGCGCCGATGGCTGCCAAACGTTCACGGGGCCTGATAGACTCCGGCAGATATTTAGTGACAATGTGTTTAACGTTTGGCGCTTCGGCCGCTGAAGTCAAATTAATTATCCCGGACGCTGAAGACTTTTAATTACTAACCGGCTGGAGCCTGCCTCTATGCTCCTTGCCCAGCTTAAACATGTTAAAGCAACGAGGGCAAAATAACAAGGTTCAGGCGTCGCTCAAGCGGGCGCCGGTTGACGAACGAGACGATCTTCTAAGGAGGCGGCCAATCAGGCCGAAGCCGATCACCCCGATTGCCGCCAACATCCAGGGGCTCGACACCGGCACCGGCGTGGGCGAGTCATCAACAACGATGTAGTAACTAAAATGGGCGATGGTCACGCTGATCGTGCCGTCATCCGGCCAAACGGCCCGGCCCGAATCGACCAGGTCCCAATGGCGCGCGCCCGGATTCCAATAGTAAATATTGGCGTGATCGAGAACGGCGGGGTCAATCTTTATGGTCAGGACCGCCGGATGAGCCGGGTCAAACTCGGTGCCGTCCGGGTCGAGTCGAAAAACCGAGCTCAGGGCTCGAAGACCGTTCGGCAGCCCCGTCATATCCATCTCGTCGATCTCAATGACTGTCGGCTCCGTCAAGCCGCCGCCCGGTATGGTCACCCAGGCGTTCCCGTCCGGCAGCACGACCATGCCGCCAGTGCCGGGATCGACGGGTTGACTCTGGCTCTGCTTTTTCGGGTCACTGAGCGACTCTAGTTTTTGCCTGGCCATATCTCTCTTTTCCTGGACTTTTCCTATATTGGTCGACGTAGAGGCACTGGCATCGTAAACATTGCCGACGGTCGGAGAAGCATCCAGTCTCTCTATTGGCTTGAATTCGGTTTTATTCTGGTTGGTCGAGTATTCCGCGCTACCGATATAATTAACTAAATTTCCTATCAAGTCATTCATAATCTCTGGCTTTTCACCCGGCGTTTCTCCAATCAGTTGCTTCAACCGAAGTTTCCATAAGAGTTCGCCGTAATAAGCCTCCAATTCACCCCAATTGCTGATAGTGTCAGTCTTATCAGCCCGCCACGCGTCCTCTCCGAGAGCACGCTTTTTCTGCTGCTGATTGTGGATGTTTTCGTGATGGAGCGCCTCCGCCAATCTCACTACAGCTTCAAAATCCTCGTCGTTCATTCCGACCAAGCTTGCCAAGGTCATAGTATCCTCACTCGATGCCTCAGGACCGGACAGCAAGCCCGTGTCGATTATTATCGTCCCGAAGATCGTCTTATCGTTGACCACCTGATCGGGCCAGCCCTGGCCGGTAGTCCTGTCGGCCGGGTCTTTCGGCGGAGGGTCGTTCAAGTCAGCCTGCTTGATCGCGCCGTCCTTTAACCTAGCTTGCAGCGCATCCGCATCGTTCGTCAGCTTAAGCAGGTTTATCGCCATTTGCATCTGCGCCTTTTGCTTGTCGTCAAGTGGAGACCCCGGCCTCTCGGTGGAGGCCGCTGAGACGCCGGACCCAACCAATAGAAGAACCGCCGCCGCCACGAAGAGAATGCGAAGTATGATCGGGCCGACCCTCTCTCTACTCGCCATGATGTCAGGCACCTCCGGACTAAATCAAACCATTATTATTGCCCTTTGGCTATGCGACAGATGAAGCTGGGGTTTCTTTCGATCGGGAAACAACGGGTTACGGCTTTAGCGACAAACAGCCAAACGGCATTTTATACATAGCAGCACATTAACACCCCGTCAAGCGAAAACGTGGCAAAGCTTCAAGTTTTAAGTGGTAAGTCGAGGGGATCTACTTAGTTCGCGCTCCGATCGCGTCGGCTAGTTGACGTTCGCTTGCCGGCGATACGACGGCTAAAACCTCATCGTTGGGCTCAAGCACAGTCTCGGATTTTGGTATCAACACCCGGCCGTCTCTGACAATGGTGACCAGGACCGCGTCGTCGGGTATTTTTAGATCGCGCAGCGGCGCGCCCGCACCCGGGCTGTCTTCCGATATTGTCAACTCGACCAAAGATACATCCCCCTCGCCAAGTTTTAAGAGAGTGACTATCTCTCCCAGGGACGCTTCTTCCTCTATTAATTTGCTTATGATATGTACGGCGCTTACCGCCGCGTCAACGCCCCATTCGGCGCTAAAGAGCCACCGGTTGCGCGGGTTATTGACCCTGGCGATGACCCTCTTGACGTTATAGACATACTTGGCCAGCCAGGATACGACCAGATTGTCTTCATCGTCGCCTGTCATAGCCACGACCAGATCGGCCTGGCCAATGCCGACCAGCTCCAACTGCTCGGGATCGCAACCGTCAGCCAGGAAACTACGAGCCTCGACCTCTTGAACAAGTTTGGCGAAAACTTCCGGTTTTTGCTCCATGACAACTACGTCGTTACCGGACTCTATCAATGTCTTCGCCAAGTATGAACCCGTTCGGCCTCCGCCGATAATTATCGCGAACATCACGCCCCCCTTAAGAAAGATGGAGTAATTTCTTTAACTTCGGCATGGCCGATGAGAGCACTGTGAATTGTACCCCATCGCCTGCCTGAAGCTCCGTTCCCAAGCCGGGAATAAAGGCGCTCCCGAGCCGGATAACCGCCACTACTTTTACCTCACCGGGAATATTCAGGTCGGCGACTCTGGCCCCGGCCAGCGCCGGCGCCACCTCACCTTCGATTAAATCGACCTCACCGTTGCCAAAGCTCAAGTGACGGACAAGTTCCGCGTGAAGCACCAGGTCTTTGATTTTATTAGCCGCCCAGCTGGTCGATGAGATAGTTTGGATGCCCATCTGCCGGTAGAGTTTTTCGCGAACGGGGTCGTAAATCCTGGCGATCACTTTCGGCACCCGAAAAGTGTTCTTGGCGATGCGGGCGCCGAGGATGTTCGTATTGTCGCCGTTTGTCACCGAAACGAAAGCATCGGCCTTTTCAATCCCGGCCGCCTTTAATACTTCAAGGTCGAAGCCTATCCCCTCGTATTTATTGCCGGTGAAAGTCGGCCCCAGCCGCTTAAAAGCGGCACTGTCTTTGTCAATAACGGCCACCTGATGCCCTTCGAGAGTCAGAACTTTGGCCAGCTGCGACCCGACTCTACCGCAACCCATGATGACTACGTACACTTGTTTACCTCCCGCCTTCCAACCATATTCACGCCCGGCCGCTTCTTCGCCTTAACCATTTTCTTATTTCTTCCGCACTCAAGATAACCGGCGCGAATGACAGCGCTACCACCCACTCGACCGGCCCAAGCGGCGCCGTCCCGAAAAACCTGCTTAGAAACGGAACATACATTAAAACGGCGGCAAGCGCCAACTCAAACACTATACCTATGTTTACCCAGGTATTACTGAAGAAACCCACTTCAAACAGCGAGGCTTTATTTGTCCGGCTGGCAAAGACCGTGCCCACCTGGGCCGTCACAATCCCCAGGAATGTCATAGTGGTTGCCTTCAGAAATAGCGTGTAATGCGGGCTTGCCGGGTTGGATATGTCGGCCATCCCGAAATGCCAGCCGCCCCTGAACAGGACCCAGAACATGCCCCCCATGACCAACGCTGATTCGATCAGACCGAGGAAAACGTATGCCCGGAACAATATCGCCTTATTAACCAGGCCGTCCTTGCGGCTACGCGGCTTCCGCTCCATGATCCCCGGCTCGGCCTCCTCGACGCCCAGGCCCAGGGCCGGAATGGTTTCGGTGCCGAGGTCGATAGCGAGTATTTGCATAACCGATATTCCCATCGGCATACCATACTTTTGCAGCAACACAAAGAGGATGAAAGGCACCATTTCCGGAGTCAGGTGCGCGAAGATGTAGACGATAAACTTTTGCATATTTTCAAAGACGACGCGGCCTTCTTTGACGGCGTGAACGATGCTGGCGAAATTGTCGTCGGTGATGATCATCTCCGAAGCTTCCTTAGCCACGTCCGTGCCCGTAATGCCCATGGCCACGCCAATGTCGGCTTTTCGAAGAGCCGGTGCGTCGTTCACGCCGTCTCCCGTCATGGCGACTATCTGCCCCATCGATTTTAGCGCCGCCGCCACCATCATCTTGTGTTCGGGGGAGACCCTGGCAAAAAGCACCTCCCCTTCGCCGAGCGCCTTCTTTAAGTCATCTTCCGTCATGGAGTCGATCTCGGCCCCGATGATCGTCCTTAATTTATCGCCCTGCACCAGGTTGATACGTCTGGCGATCGATTCGGCGGTCAGACCGTAATCGCCGGTTATCATGATGACCCGTATACCGGCGGTGCGACAGTCCATAAGCGCCGCCTCCACCTCCGGCCTCGGCGGGTCCATCATGGCCATCAAGCCCAAAAACGTCAGATTGTTCTCGACAGTCTCAGGGCTTATGTCGCCGGCAAGGTCGGCCGGTATGATCCTTCTGGCTACCGCGATCACTCTTAACGCGCCCCGGGCGTAAGTGTCGTTGGCTTCTATTACAGCGGCCCGGTCGGCCTCGGTCAGGGGCCTTACGCTCCCCGCGGAAAAGATGCTGTCACAAAGCGCCAACACCTCTTTTGGCGCGCCTTTAACGTTGGCCACCTTGTCTTTGTCTTCCAGGTTGATGGTGGACATCCGTTTTCGACGGGAATCAAAAGGCAGTTCAAAGATGCGGGCCCGGCGACGCCAAAGCTCGTCATCGTCGATGCCCGCTTTTTTCGCCGCTACTACCAGCGCCGCTTCCGTCGGATCTCCAAGGATGTGCCACTTCGCGTGCTCGTCATCCGGCGCCAAAGCCCGCGCGTTGTTGCATAGAACCGCCGACTCCAGCAACGGCCGGAGCCGGGTCATCTCGTCATCGTTCAGCGCCCGGTCCGCGTTTTCCGGGAAAAAGTCCCCGACCGGTTCGTAACCGCCGCCGCCGACCCTTATTGACTGGGAATCAAACCATATCTCCCTGACAGTCATCTCGTTTTGAGTCAAAGTCCCGGTCTTATCCGTGCAGATCACGTTGGTCGAACCCAGCGTCTCAACTGAAGAGAGCTTCTTGACCAGCGCGTGTTTCTTGACCAACCTTTGCACACCGACCGCTAAGGCCAGAGTGACCGTCGGCAGGAGACCTTCCGGAACATTGGCGACGATCATTCCGATAGCGAAAGTAAAGCTTTTAGAGACACTCAGCGACGCGATCTGAGAACCGACGATGAACAGGAGAACACCTGAGCCTGCCGCTATCATCGCTATTATTTTTACGACACGATTTATCTCTTTTTGCAGCGGGCTTAATTCAGGGGTGACCGCTTGCGTCATCTTGGCTATCTTGCCGAACTCGGTCGCCATGCCGGTTGCGAAGGCTACGGCGCGCCCCGAACCGAAGGCCACGGCGGTCCCGGCAAAGACCAGATTAGGCGCCTCGACTGCTGAGATATCCTCGCCTATGTAAGCGTCAGCGGTTCTTCTGACAGGCTCTGATTCGCCGGTCAAGGTGGAATTATCGGTACGCAGTTCAAATTCTTCGGCCACTCGCGCATCGGCCGATATCTTGTCCCCTTCCTCTAGGACCATTAAGTCACCGGGGACCAGCTCCGACGCCGGTATGTCAAGGCGCTTCCCGCCCCTGATCACCTTAGCTCGCAAGGGCACAAGTTTCTGAAGCGCTTCCGTGGCTTTTTCAGCCTTATATTCTTGAAAGAAGCTGAACAAGGCGTTTATCACGATGACGCCGATTACAGCCCAGCCTAGTTGAGGTTGTTGGCCGAGAAACGCAAAAGCAGCCGCGGCCCAGAGAAGCAAGGCCATCAAGTGATAGAAGTTGGCCAAGAACTTCAGGAGGAGGGAGCTTTTCCGGCCTGCCTCGATCGCGTTTGGGCCGTATTCCTCCAGCCGCGCCCCGGCCTGGCCGTCATCTAGCCCGTCGGTCGAAGAACCCAGCGAATCGAATACTTCGCTCTTGGGCAGCGCCCATATCTTAAGATCGGGTTCGACCATCTTGAATATTTAATCCCTTTGCCCTTGCTTTGGCAACTTAAGCGATAACCCCTCGATCTTATCCAAAGCCTGCTTCAAGTCTGCCGGTAAATCAATGCTAAATGCCATTCTTTCCCCGGTGACCGGATGATAAAATTCAAGCCGATAGGCGTGGAGAAACTGGCGGGTCAGATCGAGGGGCCCGCCGCTGCCGGTCGCGCCGTACACGGGGTCGCCGATGACCGGATGATTGATAAATTTGAAGTGGACCCGAATCTGGTGGGTACGCCCGGTTTCCAGAGCGACTTCAACCAGAGAATAGTTCGCCGCGGTTGCCAGAACGCGAAAGTTCGTTACGGCTTCCTTGCCTCCGGAGACACCCACCGTCATTATCTTGCGGTCTTTAGCGCTTCGCCGAATCGGCGCCTCGATGCGGCCCCCGGGTTCACCGAAGTCTCCCCGCACCAGGGTCAGGTACTTTCGGCTTACACGGCGCTCTTTTATCTGCTCCACCAGCGCCATATACGCTTGATCCGTCTTCGCGACAACCATCAAGCCGCTCGTCCCCTTGTCTAACCGGTGGACGATGCCGGGCCTCAGCGGCGCCCCGACATTGGCCAGCTTAGTATGGGCCAAAGCGGCGTTGACCAAGGTCCCGTTGTGGTTACCGGCGCCGGGGTGGACGACCATGCCGGCTGGTTTATCGATGACCAGCAAGGCATCGTCCTCATAGACGATTCTCAAGTCGATTTGTTCGGGTTCTACCGTAGCGGGTGGCGCCGGCACCTCGTAGGTCACGATGTCGCCAATCTTAAGATGATGGTTTTTCGGCCTGACCGCATTCGCGACCCTGGCTTTGCCGGTCTCGATCATCTGCTGGGCCTGGCTGCGCGAGATGACCCCCGGACAGTTAGCCAAAAATATGTCCAGACGCAAACCTTCATCGTCAATGCCGGCAATCGCGCTCAGTGGCTCTGTCATAAGCTAAGCACTTCTATTCGAGCGAATGATCTCAAGAGAGAACAAGCCGAGTCCAACCACCAAAGCCGCATCGGCAATATTGAAGACGGGCCAGATCTTGAAATCAAGCCAATCGACCACCGAGCCATATAGAAGACGATCGATAAGGTTGCCGGCGGCGGCGCCCAATATCAAGCCCAAGGAAAGATCGGTGAGCGGTTTCTGCGGCCCCCGTCGGCTTTTGTAAGCGATGATACCGCCGACGGCGATGATCGAGGCCAATAAAAAAAACGTGCGGCCGCCCGGCAGGAACCCGAACGCGCCGCCCGGATTGCGCACGTAACTTATTTGGAAATAGCCCCGAATAACAGGGATAGATCTTCCCAGGTCCAGATGGCGCGTAATAACCAGCTTAGTCGCCCGATCGAGAATGAGCACCGCTGAAGCGGCAACCCAAAAAGCCATGCTCGATGAGGTCTCTTCGTTTTGCCTAATCACCGATGGCGTTCTTCTTCTTCTTTACAATCTATACATAAATCGGCGTAAGGAATGGCTCTGAGCCTTGCCTCGGCCATCAGTTTATCGCAGTTTGTGCATCTACCGTATGTGCCGTCTTTGATGCGCCGCAGAGCGTCCCCGACCTGCGCCAGAAGATCTTGGATGTTTTGTTCGAGCGACAGATCCCGCTCGCGGTCAAAAGTGTTTGAGGCCGCGTCGGCTATGTGATCTTCATAATTGCCGTCACCGCCATATTCTTCCGGATTGAACCGGGTGTTAACATTCTCTGAATGCATTGTTTCCAGCTCTTCCGCCAATCGCCGCTCTTCTTTTAGCAGCTTTTCCTTGAACGTCTCGATCTTGTTCTTGTCCACAAGTTCCTCCAAGCTTTAAGCGCCGATCGCCTCCAGGCAACGCCCGCATAGTTCCGGATGGTCGGAGTTTTCCCCGACCTCAAGCCGCCAATTCCAACACCGGGCGCATTTATGCCCTTGAGCCCGGTCCACTTCAACGACCACCCCTGGTATCGCTTGACTCTCGAACGCGTTAGAGACCGCTGTTCCCTCAGCGACCAACTCGACCTGAGAGACGATAAAAACAGCCGCCAGATCCCGGGCGTAGACTGTCAACACTTCTTCATATTCCTTCGGCGCCGACAGCCTTATCTTCGCTTCGAGAGAGCTGCCGATCAACCTGGCCGTTCGCGCCGCTTCCAGAGCCTTTGAAGTTTCCTGCCTGATGAGTAATAGTTTTCCCCATTCGTCCTTAAGTTTCATATCTATGCGGGCGTTATTGCCGACAGGCATCCGGCTCAAGTGAACGCTCGGCTCATCGGCAGGCCTGTCCGGCAGATAAGACCAGGCTTCATCGGCGGTAAAGACCAGCACAGGACTGACGATCTTTATCAAACTTTCCGCCAGCTCGAAAATGGCCGTCTGCGCCGACCTTCGCGCTTTGCTGTTCGTCGCCGATGTATACAATCGGTCCTTTGACACGTCCAAATAGAATGAGCTTAGATCGACCGTGCAGAAGTTATAGATCGAATGGTAGACAATGTGCAAACGGTAATCCTCATAAGCCCCCAGGACCTTGGCGATCAACTCGTCCATCCGTATCAGCACCCACTTGTCTATCGCTTCCATATCAGCGTAATCGACCTTGTCCCTGGCCGGGTCAAAATCGGCGAGGCTGCCCAATAGAAATCTGAGAGTATTTCGCACCCTTCTATACGCTTCGCTGATGCGATCCAATATCTCGTCGGAGATGGCGATATCCGAACTGTAGTCGGCGGAACATACCCACAACCTGAGAATATCCGCTCCGGAGCGCTCGATAACCTTTAACGGATCGATGACGTTGCCGAGCGATTTGGACATCTTTCTTCCCTCCCCGTCCACCAGAAAACCGTGGGTCAGCACCTCACGGTAGGGCGCGGTCGACTTCGTCCCCACCGACGTCAGCAATGACGACTGGAACCAACCGCGATGCTGATCGGACCCTTCTAAATATAGGTCCGCGGGCCAGGACAGCTCAGAGCGCGTTTCCAAGACAGCGGCGTGGCTGACACCGGATTCAAACCAGACATCCAGGATGTCGTTTTCTTTTCTGAAATCCGCGCCCGAGCATTTCGGGCAGACAGTACCCGGCGGCAAGAGCTCAACCGGTTCTCTGGCAAACCAGACATCGGCCCCCTGCGCCCGAAAAAGCGCCTCGATATGCTTTAAGATATCGACGCCGGCTAAAATTTGTCCGCAATCTCCACAGAATATGATCGGAATCGGCACCCCCCACGATCGCTGGCGGGAGATACACCAGTCGGGTCGCTCCGAGACCATACCGCTGATCCGCCTGATGCTCCAGTCCGGTACCCATTTAACCGATTGGATGGCCCGCAGGGCCCGTTGCCTCAAGTCCCCGGCATCCATCGAAACAAACCACTGCTCGGTTGCCCGAAATATAACCGGTTGCTTGCAACGCCAGCAATGAGGATAAGAGTGGTCGATCGACCCGGACATAAGCAAAATGCCTCTATCTTTAAGGTCCTCTATAATACGGTCGTTGGCCTCGATGATATGCAGACCCGCGAGCGCGCCGGCTTCTTCCGTAAACCGGCCGTTTTCATCAACCGGCATCGGTGAAGGCAGGTTATATTTTTGCCCGATAAGATAGTCTTCCTCGCCGTGGCCCGGGGCGATATGCACGCAGCCGGTACCCTGGTCCAACGCCACAAAATCCGCCGCCACGACCGGCGACCGGTATTCTTTAGTCGGATGTTTACAGCCCAGCCCGACCAGGCTCTCGCCCTTAAAGCCGGCGATCTTGACAAGTTCCCGACCGGCTATCTTTTCGACCGCTGAGACCAGCGCGTCCGCCAAAATATATATATCCCGACCGTCGCTTACCGCCGCATAATCGGCGTTTGGGTTTACAGCCACAGCGACGTTGGCCGGCAAGGTCCACGGCGTTGTCGTCCACACTAACAGACTTTTGTTCCCACTCGCCTTAGCCAGCGGTTCGAAGTCGTCGAGCAGGGGAAATTTAATATATATCGAGGGCGAAGGCTCGTCCTCATATTCGATCTCCGCCTCGGCTAAAGCGGTCTTGCACCGATAGCACCAGTGTATCGGCTTTCGGCCCCGGTAGATAAGCCCCTCTTGGTAAAGCTGATTGAATATCCGCACGACCGTCGCTTCGTAGCCCGGATCGAGGGTTAGATAAGGTTCGTCCCAGATGCCGCCGACACCCAATCGCTTGAATTGCCCCCTCTGACGGTCGACAAACTTCAAGGCATATTCCCGGCAAAGACGACGTATTTCCGCCGTGCCGATATCGGCTCTTTCCCGGCCGAGTCTTTTCTCGACTTCATGTTCGATCGGCTGGCCGTGGCAGTCCCATCCCGGCACGAATGGGCTATAATGGCCGGCCATGGCCTTACTTCGGACGATAATGTCTTTAAGGACCTTGTTAAGCGTGTGTCCGAGATGGATATCCCCGTTGGCATAAGGCGGACCGTCGTGAAGGATAAAAGTGGGTTGATCTTGTTTGGGCTGCGCCAGCTTGGCGCTTATCTTCAATTCAGCCCATTTATCTAAAAGTTCCGGCTCCAGCCGCGGCAGATTTCCCTTCATTGGAAAGTCGGTCCGGGGCAGATTCAGAGTGTCTTTATAACTGGGCTTCTCGTTCAACGCAACCCCCAAAAAAATAACTCCCCACCCGTATCGCCGGGTGAGGTTTGATCAAATGTTAAGCTAGCAGAAGAGGATTTAGCTGTCAATTGAGCGCGGGGCGAAAATCGGCCTATCAGGCCGCCTTATTGGACCTCGCTTCCAAAATCTGCTTGTACGCGGCGACATAATCATCGACCATGCGGTCTTGAGAAAATCTGCCCTCTACATAAGTGCGGCATTCACGCGGGTCAAGAGTCTGCGCCTTAGCGACGGCCTCGACCATTTCGTCAACAGTATCGACGATATAGCCTGTCCGCTCATCCGCGATGACCTCCGGTACAGCGCCCTGCCTCATCGCCACAACGGGCGTTCCGGTAGCCATCGACTCGATCATGACCAAACCAAACGGTTCGGGCCACTGGATAGGAAAGAGAGTGCAGGCCGCTTTGGAGAATATTCCCGCTTTTGTGACGGGGTCTATTTCACCCATTATCTCCACGTTCGAGTCGAGAAGCGGCTTTACTCGAGTCTCGAAATATTCTATTTCCGCCGGTTCGACCATTTTTGTTACCAGAACCAGGCGCCGTCCCAGACGATTCGCCACATCAACCGCTATATGCGCCCCCTTCTCGGGGTTCATCCTTCCCAAGAAGAGCAGGTAGTCTTCCTTCTCCACGGAAAACGGGTATTGGCCCATATCGACGGCGTTATAAATTGTATCGACAAAGCTCAGATCGCCGAACTGGCTTCGCTGGTAATTAGAAATGGCGTTAAAGGAAAGACCAAAATTCAACATATTGTACAGTTTCTTGGCCTCCGCTGTCGCCGGACCGTGAAGCGTGTGCAGGACGGGCGTCGCGCTGAAAGCGCCGACCGAGGGACCGATAATGCCGCTATGATCGTGGATGACATCGAATTCCGCGGCCCGCGTATATGCGGTCAAGGCGTGAACCAGGTCAGGATAGACCTGGCCGATCAAGGCGCAGGGAGCTACATCGCAGGACGATACCAGCCGGGCCCTCGTCTTTGAGTCCCCGGACGCAAAAACCGTTACGTCATGGCCTTTATCGACCAATCCTTCCGCTAAAAGACTGACCACCAATTCTATGCCGCCATAACCTACCGGAGGAATCGGATACCAAATGGGCGCAATCAGACCAATTTTCATCGCTGTCATCCCTTTTCTTATTGGAATTTTCTTATTTGTTCCAAATACCAGGCTTTAATATGCAGCGAGAGGCAGGCCAAAATTGGAGAACGCGGCTTCTACGGGTTGTTTGTAGTGGGAAAGCGCTCCTCAAATTCTTGTTTGGTCAAATCGCGGAGCAGTTCTTCGACCCGGTCCTTAAATCGCATCGCCGCCTCGCCCGTAGCGAACCGCTTTAGATTATAAGGGCTTTCATTGTCGACCATGACGGCTTGGATGACGTACCAGACCTTGGTTGCCATAGGCGCGCCGGGCGGCCGCCGATAGAGGATGTCCTCCCGCCAGTTGAGATCGACATCCGAGTCTTCAGTGACCTTTATGACCCTGAGGCGATAGAAATCCGATGCTTTACCAAAGACTCTCATCTTATTGTCCCTGAGAATTTTATGTACTTGCTCTGATCGGCGATAAATCCGGTCCGCCCGTCCGGCAATTTGACCTTAAGCCAGCCGGGTCTTCTTTCCAAAACATCTATCACGAGACCTTTTCTCAATGTCCCGATGATGGTTTTCTTAGCCGCGTTAGGTTCGGCCCTAAGATTGAGCAGCTCGGTAATGACCTCTACACGATTGCCGCCCGCGTCCAGCGCCGGCGACGCTTCGACCGCCTCTTTAGGAGCGGACCTTCTCTGAATCGCAACGTTCGTACTCACTACTCTAGGCCGGTTAACGCCCAACCAGACCACGATCATTATCAGCGCGGCCCAGGCCAATAGTTGCTTCGGGTCCGCGGCTTTCCTATTTACTTTGCCGCTCATCGGTATCTGTTAATCGTAGGCAATCAATGAATAAATGTCATAGTCGCCCAGCTTAGCTCGACCATCCAGGAATTTGAGTTCGATCAGAAAAGCCAACCCGGCAACTTCGCCCGCCATTTTTCGAACCAGCTCAGCCTTAGCGCCGGCCGTCCCGCCCGTTGCCAGAACATCGTCGACGATCAGAACGCGCTGGCCCGGTGCGATAGAGTCCCGGTGGACTTCAAGCGCGTCTGTCCCATATTCCAAATCATAGATGGCCTGCGTCACCGCATGAGGCAGCTTCCCCGGCTTTCTGGCCGGTACAAAGCCGCAACCGAGCTTATAGGCTAGAGCCCCGCCGAGAATAAATCCACGAGCCTCAGCCCCTAGAACGACGTCGATTTTTTGGCCCGCGAAATGTTCGGCGATCGTGTCGATCGCATGCGTGAACGCCAGCCCGTTCGAGAGAAGTGGGGTAATGTCCTTAAAAAGTATGCCCGGCTTGGGAAAGTCCGGTACGTCTCTGATGTTGACTTTAAGATCCATTGAGACAATATTTTAGCAGATTCAGGCTGGAGGCACTAGAGGTCCGGCCGAAAAGTGGCCAGGCCGGTCATTCTTCCTTGAGGACGCCGATAAAGGGCAAGTTACGATAGCGCTGCTCAAAATCGAGCCCATAGCCCACGACAAATACATCCGGGACATCAAACCCCTTGTAGGCGATGTGGATATTTGCTATGCGCCGGACGGACTTGTCGAGCAGCGTGCAGACCTCAAGGGAGGCCGGTTGCCTGGCCCTCAATATCTGGAGCAGGTAATTTAACGTGAGGCCCGTGTCGATAATGTCTTCGATCACAATAACGTCCCTGCCGGTTATCAGTTCATCCAAATCCTTTAAGACTTGCACGACTCCTGTGGTGACCGCCGGTCCATAAGTCGACACAGCCATGAAATCAACCGACAAAGGCAGGTCTATCCGGCGCGCCAAGTCGGCCAAAAAGATCAGGCCCCCGCGGAGCACGCTGACCAGGAGCGGCCGCCGGCCTTCATAGTCGCGGGTGATCTCGAGCCCAAGCTTGTTGACGACAGCGGAGATATCTTCAGCGCTGAATAAGACGCGATCGATTATGGATCCTTTTTTTACTGAGTCGATTTTTTGGCCTGAAGACCATATTTATACAACAGATTGCGAAAATCTTTTTGGTAAAATATCTTGACGTTTATATGCGGATATATCTCCCGTAACTTCCTGACCTTGCGATTCTTTTTAGTTACCAGCTTTTGACTCATCGTCGTCAATTCAATGTAGAGATCCTGGTCGGGGAGATAAAAATCAGGCGTAAAGCATCGAATTATACGACCTTTTCTGTCCCATTCGAGCGGAAAAGTGGTTGGTTCGTATTCCCATCGCATCTTGTAAAAATCCAGGATATTCGCGCACTCGCGTTCACTGGGGTGAGAGAAGTTGATCTCAGACATGCGTTGAGCTCCGTCCGGGCGATTCTTTTATAAAAGATTCGCTTCCGCTAGCGTCTTCTTAAGCATCGCGCGTCTTATTCTTTCAGTGAGAGCCACGAGTTCTCTTAGGTCCGTTAGGCTCTTCTGGCGCAGCTTCCGGCTTTTATGCTTGATCTGCGGGGTGAATATCTGCTGAAAAAGCAATGATTCCCTTTGCGCCAGGTTTTCGTACATCCGCAAATGCCGGGCTTCGATGCCGAACTTCCTCAGATCGGTGAATACCGTCAATATTTCCAGGTCATCGGGGCCGATTCCCAGCTGGTCGTTATAGTCGATCAACTTGATCAAGCCGAAGCTTTCCATCGCCCTGACCGTTTCCATCTCGATGCCGGTCCGGGCTCCCACTTCATCAAGAGACAAAGGCTTCAGGTTCTTGCCTTCAGCGTCCGTCTCCTCTTCAACGGCCCCCTCGCGCTCCGCAACTAGATTATCGCCGTAATGCCAACCGCTCATCCGCTCTTTAATAACAGCCAGAGGCAGAAATTGATCGCCTTGCAAGCGGAGTATCTCTGTAAGCCTGCCGATATCCTCTTCTGAGAATAAACGATATCCGCCCTTGGTCCGGCGCGGCCTTAGCAGTCCTTCGTCCTCTAGAAAACGAACTTTGCTGATAGAGAGATCTGGAAACGCCGGTTTTAGCTGACCGACCGCCTGCCCTATGCTTAACATTTTTGAACCGTTGCCATTATTCTTTGTCGTCATGGGCAGCTCCGGACTTATCCAAAAAAACCATCTTAAACTTCCCTATTTGTATTTCGTCGCCGTGATTCAGGCAGGCTCCCTCGACCCGCTCCCTATTCAGATAGGTCCCATTGAGGCTGCCTGTGTCCAGAATAACCAAGCCATTGTCGCCGTGCTTGATCTGAGCGTGCCGCCGTGAGACCGTAATATCGTCCAAGAAAATATCGTTTGTGGGATCCCGGCCGATCAGCACATCCATAGTGCCTATCCGAAACGTCTGCCCGACCCCTATCCCCTTAATAACGACAAGTAAGGGACCTTCAATCGCCAATCTTTCCAGATCGATCTTTTCTTCCTCGCCTATTTCAATCGGCTCGGCAAATGTAATCGTCGTTTCCAGGTC
Organism: Actinomycetota bacterium; assembly: GCA_030679975.1. GTDB lineage: Bacteria > Actinomycetota > Aquicultoria > CAJVYJ01 > JAUVQD01 > JAUXSL01. The sequence goes on along the minus strand of JAUXSL010000102.1, from coordinate 27,096 downwards.
TGAGATGAGCTTCTCCCCGCAACGGGAACAAAACTGGCTCTCTTTGGGATTTTCAGTTCGGCATTGGGAGCAGATAACACTCATTCCGCAAACTTAAAGTCATGGCCCTTAAAGGCCGCTTCCAGCTCTTCTTCCACGGCGGATATTATCTCTTTGTTCTCGAGCATCTGGCCCAACCTGTCTTCGTCAACGCGGTTCTTTACGTAGGGGTCTTGAATAATGACAGACAGCTTACGCCCTAAATGAAGTTCCTTCAGGATGTAATTGACGACGCGCTCTTCAACCACGTCGACCTGCATCTCTTCAAAAAACCGTTGGATAATTACCGTAACCTTGTCGGACATCTCTTCTCCTACCTAAAGGTGAGGTTTATATTTATAGTTTATCTTCTGACAGTTTAAAAAGCAAACAGTTACAGACCAGACGTTTAGTCTATGGCTTTTTTGGTGAGGTCGCGCGCGAGAATCTCGGTGAGGCGCTCTAAATCCCGTCCGGTTACCATGCTCTTGCCCCGGCGGTGTTTCTCTTTAATTCGAGCCAGCAGTTCAGCTTTCAAAATATCGATCTTGGCGTGGAGCAACCTTCGCTCATACGACAATCTTTGCTCATCGGTATCGAGTTTGTCCAAGATACCCCTAAGGTCCTGGTCGCTCTTTTCTGAAAGCTCTGTTAAGACCATTTCGCTTTCGTCACTCATGTCAGACCCTCCAAGCACTTTGATTTGCGCGTAATCAATTAAAGCAGATTTTCTATCTTTTTGACAACCCGTCGGAAGTAATCTTGAATACTGCCTGCCACGTAAGGATCGGCTGCCGATCTGCCCGCTAACAACCCAACGGAGCCGACCTTTTTGCCCAGGCGCATTATTGCCAATTCCCCCACTCTCTGCCCCTTAGTTATGGGCAGCTTTACCCCCTTTTTAATCAACGCTTTCAAAACCGGCCCTCCGTCGGCACCGTTGTAGACGAGCTCCTCCCACGTCTTATCAGCGACCAGGGGCACCGAAAGACCGGCTTTTATTAGAACGCCATACCGTCTGCTCTTTTTGACTACCTGCATAAATTCAAAACGATCGAGAGCCCAATCGAGCAATTGGCGGGCATCGTTAAACGAGGCGTCTCTTGACGGACTGCCCAGAATAACCGCTATCGCCGACCGCTCCCCCTTGGTGGCGCTGGCCACCAGGCAGTAACCTGACTCATTTGTATAGCCTGTCTTTATCCCAGTCGCGGGCGGATATTTTTCCAGTAAATTATTGCTGTTAGTCAATAACGTCGGTCTGCTCGACTCCGTCGTTTCCCAGGTGTATCTGCGCGTCGAAACAAGCATCCTGAATTCATCTTTTTTCATAGCCGCTTGGGCTATGCGGGCCAAGTCCTCGGCTGTTGAATAATGCAGGTTGCCGGGGGCCAAACCGTTGGGGCTCATGAACCGGCTGTTTTTGGCGCCCAACGACTGGGCTGTTTCATTCATAATCCGCGCAAACCCCGCAACACTTCCGCCAACGTGTTCGGCAAGAGCAACGGCCGCATCATTTGCCGAGGCCAGCATCAGCGCCTCCAGCAATTCCCCTACCTTTCGCCGCTCTCCCTGCTTAAGACCAATAGTCGCGCCTCCAGTGGATGCGGCGTTGGCGCTGATAACTACTTCATCGTTTGGGCTGGATTTTTCCATCACCACCAGAGCCGTCAGTATTTTGGTCGTGCTTGCGATCGGTCTTTGGCTATAAGCTTCCTTGGAGAAGAGCTCACGACCGGTCCGTACATCCAGAAGAAACGCGGAAGGTGATGAGATGCTAGGAGCCTGTCTAATTACTCCCGACGAAAGCGAAAATTCGGAGGGCGAGTCGTCCGGCAAGGCGCGAGGACGACGCGTAGCTGTAGCTACTCGGAGGAGTCGCAACACAGCCGGCGGCCGCCATACCGGATTTGCAGCCGGAGTGGAGTACTTAGACAGGCTCCTATGGGCCGGGACGATTTCGGCGACGGCCGTGCCAACGCCGATTTGGATGGCGCCGCACAAAAGAAAAACGATTATGAATCCCAGTTTTTTTGCCATAAAACTCTTCGCGGCCCGGCTCAAGTATCTCCGAACATCTTACCGCATTCGGCCCGGACTTCTCATTATTTCTCAAGCCGGGCGCGAAAATGCCGATTAATATATTGACTTTTTACTCTCCCGCGGAAAGGATCTTTGTGAAATATCGCAGACTGGAAATTCTGTTTTTAGCTCTGACTTTTTCTGCCGTCTTATTGTCAATTATAATTTCATTCACTCAAAGAGCGCCATCGTCGGAAATTCTAGGCCAAGCACTCTTCGTACCGATTCTCTTTATCGCCCTGCACTATGGCAGACAACTGGGATTCATGGCCGCCACCAGTGGAGCGATGATATATTTGATCGCCAGGGTGGAGGAAATTAACAACTTGAATCTATTGACTCAGGACGGTCGGTCCGTTATGGCCAGGGCCGTCCTTTTTGGTTTGATCGGCATATTCGGAAGCGAGTTGGCGACTCGAAGCAAATATCTCATTGCCGGGCTGGCCGGCGGGGAGCACCTCGAAGATCAGACGCATCTTTACAGTCAAGCCTATCTGCAAAAGTCGATAGCGCGTTTATTTAGTGAGTATCATCGTCACGCCCGACCCTTTTCAATCCTGTTCGTAACCCTTGATTGGACGCAACCCTCGGAGACGGCTGCTCGTGAAAAGCTGATCGGAAAAGTAGCCAACATCATGCGAAGCCATGTAAGATTAATTGACGAAGTGGGCTACCTAAGCGACAACTGCTTTTGCCTGGTTCTTCCGGAAACGCCCGTTCAAGCTGCTCGCCTGGTTTTTGAGCGACTCGAAAAAGCCTACCTTATTCAGGCCACGCAAATGGCCGTCTACCCTAAGATGATTTGCGAACGGGTTCTTAACATGCCGGAAAATGAAGCTGAAATAAAAGCCATGCTCCCCGAGCGCGATCTGGCTAAATTTATTGCCTGACCGCTGATAATCTTAATCTTGATTGCCGCCTGACGCTCACGCTGACCCCGTTAAAAGTACCCAGTTTGTCGCGGATGCCTCTCGGCAGAGTTATCGCTTGATAGAGCAGACCGGCGTCGCCAACCGCCTCAATCTTAAAAACAGGCTTCAGTTTTAAGCCGTCGATGTAGACGGAGCCGGAATTGCGCCAAAAACTGGTCCGCTCATCGAGCCTTCGCCCATTGACTGCTATCGCCCAGGCGCCGGAGGAACGTATCTCTTCGATTATTTGGCGCAAGTCGAATCCGGTCAACAAGCGCTGTCTATCTCTTATTTCAATGACTATTCCCGGGCCTTCAGCGCCCTCGACGCCGAGAAGCAGTCTTAAATCAGCTATCTCATTCTTGTCTCTATTTATAATGGCTTGATTGCTTGTTTCATTATCCTCGAAGCCGACCAGCCTTACCTGCTGGTCCGTCAATTCAGACCGGATCGAACTTATCTCCGCGTCCAGACTGTCGATTATTTGGATAAGATCAGGCTCAGACTGCGCCGTCAGCCGCTCACTCAGCTGTTCTCGAGAGATTAATTGGGTTACCAGGCCAAAGCCAAAGAGCAGCAGCGCGACCGCGATTATTACCTGCGCCCTAAGCATCCTATTATCGCTTCCCATAAATCATTCCCAGTGATGGATCTGAAAATAGTGCCGGCGTATGATTGCGAGATTTTGAAACAGGCGCACTCCGAAGGCGACAACCGCTGCTAAGTAAATCTCAATCCCCAGGTTATCGCCGATGTAAACGATTAAACCGGCTATGGTCGTGTTGGCCAGAAATCCGCCGATGAACAGTTTCTCATTGAATTTTTGTTCGAGACTCGCGCGCAGACCGCCCAGCGCGCTGTCGAGCGCGGCCAACAAAGCGATTCCCAAATAACGAGCCATCCATGCCGGCACCGGCACGCGAAACAGCATCCCTAAGATTATCCCCGTCAACAGACCTATAAGCGGCAACATCTATTTTCTCCCCAGTGACTGCAATCTTAAGCTCCCTATATACGCCGGAACCGTAACCATTTTCCGTGTGGACAGTTTCGTTATTAAACCATATTTCTGAGCGTAGTCCCCCATCAGGAGAGCCGCATCGCTGTCAGTCTTCAGAAACCGCACCAGTCTTTTCGGCTCACCGATCGCTTGTATGCGATACGGGCCGCCTTGCGGTTTGGAGTTTATCAAGATAGTGCTGCCGGCGGAACGGATACCCGTATTAGTCACGAACCTCTCACCGTTTATCGACAAGGCCTGTGCGCCTCCGCGCCACAAAGCGTTAGTGATTATTTGAAGGTCATAGTCGTGTATTAGGAAACTGTCGGGGTCGGCCCCAACAGGCACTCTCGGCGCGTCCCCGATGAGGAGGTCGATACCCGGTCCGCTGACTACCTTCAAACCCGCCTTAAGCCGCAGGCTCTCAAGTTCGCGACTGTAATTTGCCAACGCTCCCAATCGCCCCGCGCGGTCGGAGTCCAGGTTGTCAACCTTTTTTCTTACATCGATAAGTTGGCCGCCGAGTTTCTCGCGTTCGCGGCGCTTCTGCTCGATCAAGTCGACTAAGGTCTGTTTGCGCAGTCCCGGCCGCGCACCCCAGCGCTGTTGGGTGCTGAAGGCCGTGGAGAGAAGAAACCCGAGGATAAAGAAGACGATCGCGAGCGAGAGATGCCACCGGCCGAGCTTAAATCCCAAAAAAAACACCTACATTATGATTGAATTAATAAAGTGAATAATATCATCAACTTTCGCTTCCGCCAGAGAATTATTTTGCGCTTCAGCATAAATGCGGAAAATCGGCTCATCCGGATCCGGCAAGATGAGCGCCCATCCGCCATCTTCATATATCTTTATACCATCGATCAGCTCGACGTTCTTATCTTTCGCTTCCTCGATCAGCCGGCGCATCACCAAGCCCTTTTGCTCCCACGAACAGAAAGCGTTTTTTTGCGCCAGGAACGGATCGGGCAGGTCCGCTCTGATGGCAGAGAGCGGACGACCTTCTCGAGCCAACAGCTCAAGCAATTGACAGAGAGTCATGGCGGCATCGTAAGCGGGGAGAAACCGCGGGAAGATATAACCGCCGCCCTGGGCGCCGGCGAACATCACATCCCGCCGGTTGGCAGCCTCCATTAACGCCCTGGAACTCATTTTTACCCGCAGAACGGTGCGATCGTATTTGCCGGCGATTTTTTCCGCCATACTTGGCACAGACAGCGGCAACGCCAGTTTTCCCTTACCGCCGTGTTTTGACATCAATTCGACAAAAACCATCAGCGCCTGGTTTAGAGACAGGCGCCTGCCTTGATCGTCGACCAGGTAGACTTTTTCTCCCGCCGTATCTATCAGCATTCCCATGTCGGCCTTGAAGACGGTCACAGTCTGCTCAAGTTGCTCTATCGCGTCCATCAGGGCATCCTGGCCCATCGCTATCTTGCTCTCTTGGGTAAAAGCGTTGAGCGAGACGATTTCGCACTCCAGCGTGCCCAGCACCATCGGAAACGTCAGCGAAGCGCTGCCGTGATAGAAATCCAAGATGATCTTCAGGTTCCGTTGGTTGATTATCCGCTGATCGACAGCTTTGAGCAGACCGTCGGTATAATATTCCCGGCTCCGGGCCGGGAAATAGACTCCGCCGAATTCCGTGTAGTAAACACGCCTAAAATCGCCCCGATAAAAGTATCTCTCTATGCCGCGTTGATCGCTTTCCTTTATGTCGAGGCCGTGCGCGTCGAAGAAATTGATCTGTATGGTCTGGGCGTCAAACGGAGAGACCCTGACGTGGAAGCCACCGACTCCCTGGCCGGTATGAACACTGAAACGGTTGACAGGGGTAGGAGTAACACGCAGGTCCCGGCAGTGAACGCCGGTCGCGTTCAGCCCGGATATCATGGCCCTCTTTATCATCCGCGCCGCCCGGCTAATGTCGCCGCTGACCACTACATCACTGCCCTTTGGTAACGATGTACCATAAGCCATCGCCAGGCGAACCGCCAGGTCCGGAGTGATGTCGATGCCTACCAGCCCCGTGACGCCCTCTTTGCCAAAGAGACTGCGCATCCCCCTGGTCTCCCAGATTATGCTGTTATTGATTGTGGCTCCGCTGTCCACGCTCTTGAAGGGGTAGATTTTGACATCGTGATTGATGATGGCGTTTTCACCGATGACGCATTCATCGCCGATGACCACACCTTGATCGATCCTCGCGCCATTCTTAATGTCGCAGTTTTTGCCGATGACCCCGCCGTGCAAATGGGTTTGCGACCCGATGTATGTGTTCTCCCAGATTATCGAGCGATGTATGTGGGCGCCCGTCTTCAAGACGACGTTGGGACCGATGACCGAAAACTCGTGCACTTCCACATCGCGCTCCAGCCTGGCGTGTTGGCCGATAACGACCGGCCCGCTGATATCCGCGGATGGGTCGACAAACGCTCCCTCGCCGACCCAAACATCGTCACGCATCTTGATGCCCGGCGGTTTGAGATCGGCTTTCCCCTGCATAATATCTTGATGCGCCTGGACATATTGTTCGTAGTTGCCGATGTCGCACCAATAACCGTCAACCACGCATCCGTAAAGAGGGCGCCCATCGGCCAGGACCCGCGGAAAGACATCCTTGGAAAAATCCACACTCTCACCTTCGGGAATGTAATCGAATATCTCCGGCTCCAGGACATAGATGCCCGTATTTATCGTATCGCTAAAGACTTCACCCCAGTTCGGCTTCTCTAAAAAGCGCTCTATCTGGCCCTGATCGTTGGTGATGACAACACCGAACTCAAGAGGGTTCTCTACCCTCTTAAGCGCAATCGTCACCATTGACCTTTTGCTTTTGTGGAACTCAACGATTTTTGTCAGGTCGATATCGGTCAGCGCGTCACCGCTGATAACAATAAAAGTTCCGCCTAAGTGGTCTTGAGCATTCTTAACGCTGCCGGCGGTGCCTAAGGGTTGTTGTTCCACAGCGTAGCTCAGATTCACGCCCAGGTCCGCCCCATCCCCGAAATAATTCTTTATCATCTGCGGCATAAACTGGAGCGTAACGACGATATCGTTGAACTTGTGTTGCTTAAGCAGCTCAATTATATATTCCATGATCGGTTTATTGAAGACCGGCACCATCGGTTTTGGCTGGTTGCTCGTGAGAGGGCGCATCCTGGTACCCTCGCCGCCGGCCATTACCACTGCTTTTATCATTGGCATAGGCGCACCTCTAGAACGCGGCTGAAAACCCCATCTGCGACGCTCCACCCCACAAAGCCAAGTCCGCTTTGCGGGGACCCCGGGTTATCCTCCACCTCGGCTCGGTCACGTAATCGCACATACGCTCCCTCGCCTCGGTGTTCGTCTGCCCCCGTATCGACGTACGGGGCAAGCTTGCATCTGGGGCTTTGGGCCGCGTTCTCCAAAATGGAAAATGGAAAATGGAATTCTGCGTTCTTTTTCATAAGTTAAGGATCAAGTAGCTTTTTTCCCCTTGCCAGGTAATTAAAACCAGAGCCTAAGTATAAGGCTAAGCCGATATAAAATATCCAGGCGCCTAGACTTATCCCCGCGACCAGCAATAAGATGGACACCAGCAAGACAGCCGTCGCGACCTTGCCCAAATAGGTGACCGCGATCTCTCTGCCCTTAAGTTTCAACCAGATCGAGCTGCCGAGAATCAGCGCGTCGCGGGCGATTAATAGCCCCAACGCCCAGATGGGCGGGACCGACCCCTTTATGTACAAGGCCAGGGCTATGCTCGATATAAACAACCTGTCCGCGAAAGGATCCAGGAGCCGACCAACTTCAGTGACATTATTCGACCGGCGCGCCAAAGGGCCGTCAAGCAGGTCCGTCAAGGCGGCTAAAGCGAAGAACACTATCGCCCAAGGGGAGCCGTCAATGACCATTTTGAAGACGACCGGGATTAAGATAATTCGAAAAATCGTCAGCGCGTTGGCAGCCATTACCGCCCTAGCTTAACTAATATCCGCCGGCGCGGCAATCAAGTCGGCTTTTTCCTGTGGCACCACCATTCCGCAGACCGGGTCTTTGGCCAAAACGGCTGCCCTCTCCCTTAGACGACCGTTGATGAAGGCTGTAGCTTGCTGGTATAGACCGGCGGCAAACCCCTCGATGACGAGTATGAGAAGGACGGAAAGATTCTTTCGTGCTATCGCTACCATGACGGTTTGAAAGCCGGACGGTTGCCGTCACGAAATTCAAAATGCGCTGTTTGATACCCTATGGGGGTATAATAACTTTCTTAGCGATTGAAGGCAATCTAAAAGGATTTTTGGCAAGGGTAGGTTTAACCATTCAGGCGATAGAGCATCATTCGGATAAGGAGTAAAAATGAGCTCTCACCAACACGAACGCGAACATTCGCATCATCCCCCGAACGTTGATTCAAAGCCCTTAAAATGCGATTGTTGTTCCGAGAATTGCCCCGGCTGTGTCGCCGAGCGCCTGGCCGTCAACTGCGGCTGTGACCTTGAAGCCAAGCAATACGAATATCGAGTCGATGAACACAAAAGTCACGCCGGTATGGGCCATGATATGCGAACGGCTTCGCACGCCGACCACGAGGCGGCCATGTCCAACCCGGCCATGGCCGCCGAAATGGAAGCCGATATGCGCCGGCGCTTCTTTATCTCCCTTTTGCTGTCTATCCCGATCTTTCTTTATTCGCCGGCCGCCATGGCCCTGGGGATTCGCCTGCCGACGCCTATCCCGGTCAATTGGCTCCTTTTACTGCTCACCACGCCGGTCGTCTTTTGGGCCGGCTCGATCTTCATAGTCGGCGCCTATTACTCGCTTAAACAACGCATGTTGAACATGTCCGTCCTCATTTCAACCGGCGTCCTGGCGGCCTATCTTTTCAGCGTCGTTCTAACCCCTCTGGGTCAGGAGACATTTTTTGAAGCGGCGGCCCTGCTGGTAACTTTTGTTCTCTTCGGCCACTGGATGGAGATGCGCTCGCGCCGGGGCACGTCCGACGCCCTGACGGCGCTCTTCAACCTGGTGCCGCCCAAGGCCCTGGTTGAGCGTAACGGCGCCGAGATTTCCATCCCCAGCACCGAAATCGCCGTCGGGGATGTGGTGATCCTGCGGCCGGGCGATAAGGTGCCGGTCGACGGCAGCGTGAGCGAAGGCACGACTCTGATTGACGAAGCCCTGGTGACCGGCGAATCGCTGCCCGTTGAAAAAAAGCCGGGGGACGGGGTGGTCGGAGGTTCCATCAACCAGACCGGCTCGATCAAGTTCAGGGCCACAAAAGTCGGCGGGGATACCGTCCTCGCGCAAATCGTGAAAATGGTCGAAACGGCCCAGAACTCCAAGGCGCCGGGGCAGCGCCTCGCCGATCGCGCAGCCGCTTATCTGGTCGTGCTGGCGGTCGGCGCCGGTATAACCGCCTTCGTATTTTGGTTTTTCGGCCAGGGCGCGGGGCTGCTGGTCTCCCTAACCTTCGCCATCTCAACCATCGTCATCGCCTGCCCGGACGCCCTGGGTCTGGCGACTCCGACGGCCGTCGCCGTCGGCTCCGGCATCGGCGCCCGGCATAACATACTCATTAAAGACGCCTCGACCCTCGAAGAAACGTCGAGGATCCAGGCGATCATCCTCGATAAGACGGGCACCCTGACCGAGGGTAAACCGCGGGTGACCGGAGTAGCCGCCGCCGGGGGGTTCGATGAGGACGAAGTTATTAAACTGGCAACGGCAGCCGAACGACGATCGACCCATCCCCTAAGCATCGCCGTCCTGGAGGAAGGCGAAAGGCGCGGTGTGGCATTGCCGGCCCACGCCGGCGACTTCGAGACCATACCCGGCCGCGGCATAAGAGCCCGGCTCGACGGTCAAGCGGTGCTGGTGGGGACCGAGCGACTCATGACCGAATCAAAAATAGATTTCTCAAACCTGCAACCATCTATCGATCAACTGCGACAACAAGGGAACACGCTAATGCTGGTAGCATCGGACGGCGGTCCGGCCGGGGTGATCGGCGCCGCCGACACCGTTAAGCCGACCGCCAAGGAAGCTATCGACGGGTTTAAAGCGCTGGGCATTGAAGCGGTTATGATAACCGGCGACAACCGGGCCACCGCCGACATTGTCGCGAGCGAACTGGGCATCGACCGGGTCTTTGCCGAGGTGCTGCCGGCCGACAAGGCGGCTCACGTCAAAAAACTGCAGGATGAGGGCAAGTTCACGGCCATGGTCGGCGACGGCATCAACGACGCCCCGGCGCTGGCCCAGGCGGATATCGGCATCGCCATCGGCGCCGGTACCGACGTGGCGATTGAGACGGCCAAGGTCGTCCTGATGAGATCGGACCCGGCCGACATTCTCTCAGCCATCCGCCTAAGCAAGGCCACGGTCAGGAAGATGAAGCAGAACCTGTTCTGGGCCGCCATTTACAATGTGCTGGCGATCCCGGTGGCCGCCGGCGTCTTTTACAAATCCTACGGGGTAGTACTGCGGCCGGAGATTTCGGCCCTGCTGATGTCGGCCTCATCGATAATCGTAGCGGTCAACGCTGTGTCGCTCAAGAGGCTGCGATTATGAAGGTCTCGATTTTTTCATCGCCGAACACAAGGCGCATGTGTTGGGGGCTTTGCCGAATATCCTGTTTGTCGCCTTCATCGTCCTGCACCTGGTGATGCCCCTGTTCATGCATAAGGGTCGTGCCGGCCACAGTGTTTTCTTGACAAGACCCGCAGCCGGTTATACGATAAATATACCCCCAGGGGGTATCGGCAATAAAGTCTCTATGAGAAAAGGGGGAGTATTTAATGAAAAGATTCATGGCACCAAGAATCGCTCATTGTGATGAAGGCCACTGTAGTTTGTCCCGGGCACGACGTTAAACTGCCTTCGGTTGCTTTCTTAAACAGAGACATGATTATATTGTGCACGTGAAGTTGTTTAACCATGCCCGAGTGTGAGGCATTGTGCAAATAAATAAAGAGATAAAGATCAAGGGCGCGGGAATTGCAGGATTGACCAGCGCCATTATCTTAGCTCAAAGGGGCTTTGCTGTTACCGTCTTTGAGAAAAGCGGCGCCGTCGGGATTCGTCGCCACGGTGATTTTCAAGGGCTGGAAAATTGGACTGATGATGAAAATGTTCTGCAATATCTCGCTCGCCTGGGAATAACGACGGATTTCTGGTTGCGACCGGTAAGCAAGATAACTGTTTTCTCGCCCAGCAACCTAAGGTACGATTTCGAAGCTGAGCAGCCGCTTCTTTACATGATCAAAAGAGGCGGCACGCCCGGTTGCTTGGATCTTGCCTTAAGAAACCATGCGGTAAGTTTAGGAATAGAGGTCATCTGTAATACCAAGATTAAGGGACGAGTGCATATCGATTCATCGGGAGCTAAAAAAGGAGTCGCCTTCGCGCGCGGCATTTCTTTTAAAACCGATGCTTCCGATATGGTCATAGCGATCATCGATGACCGGGTGGCGCCCAAGGGTTACTCTTATTTTATCGTCTTTGACGGTCGGGCCACTTTGGTAAGCGCCTTTTTCACACCGCCGTTCCGCGATTCCAAGCGGTACTTTCATGAAACATTAGAAAGATATGCCGATCTGCTGAATTTCAAGATTTTTGATCCCCGCGAGTTTGGCCGCTACATAGATTTTTATTTGCTTGGGCCAGGCAATCACTTGGTTATTGGAGAAGCAGCCGGCATCCAGGACTATTTCTTTGGTTTTGGGATGCGGTTGGCGATTAAATCCGCCGAGCTGGCCGCTGATTCGCTGGTCGGTGGTGACAGCTATCATAAATTATATAAACGGGAGATTCAGCCGTTTTTACGAGCAGGAATCGTGAATCGCTTTCTATTTGAGAGATTGGGAAATGCCGGCTATGAGCGCCAACTTAAAAAAATAGCGGTCATAGGGGATATAAGAAAGGTCATGGGCAACCGTTATAATTTTACCAAAATTCATAAGCTGCTCTATCCCTTTGCCAGATTTAAATACCGGAACTTTTTTAATAACAATTTGATGAGGGAACAGAAATAAGAAAACTCTGAAATCTGTTTTAGAGAGAATGGTACCGGGTGCGCTCTAACCTTTGAGGAAGGTTATTTACAATACCAGCGAGCGAAATAGCTTTAGTTCGTCGATTAGAAGCCTGATGACCAGAAAGTGGTCTTTCACAAACTTCATGCCCCGATAACCTATGTCATGCGCTTCCGTCGGATTCTCAAGTAAAAACATCACCCGGTCGACATAGTCGTCCTCACCGTCGGCTAAAAAGCCGCCGACGCCATTAGCCATTTGCAGCGGAATGCCGCCGGTATTCCCCGCGACGACCGGCGTCCCTTTCCATAAGGCTTCGGAGACGACGAGACCGAATCCTTCTCGGATCGATTTCTGAACGATGAGGTTGGAAAGACGCTGAAATGCGTTGACTTCCAGACTTCCCGCTCCGTTTAAGTTAGTAAAAATAAAGGCGTCAGAATCGTCTTTCAGCTCGTTTTCGATAGCGACATACATCTCCCAGCCCTCCGGATCATCAGTGGCCATGGAACCGATGAGGGCAAGTTGCAGATCCGGGACGCGCTCCTTCGCTCGCCTATAGATGCGGATCACGCCCATAGGGTCTTTCCACGGGTCAAACCGGGATACCTGGGTTAGGAGCGGTCGTTCCAGGTCGATACCAAATTCCGAAAGTACCGTCTTGCTCAAAGAAACCGGCAGATCGATATTCTTAGTCGACAGCGGATCGATGGCCGGAGGAATGAAAAAGATACGTTCTTCAGGGATGCCGATGCCGGGGGGAAGGAATTTCTTCATGGTGAAGACCGCCGCATCGTACTCGCGAATGAAAGGATGGAGAAAATCCCATACCGCTTGGCCCGGATGTGATGTGTCTATATGGCAGCGCCAGACCCATTTTGCCCCCACGTGACCGCCAAAGTGGCGGAAAGCCGCCGGCTGCGGATCGTGGGCGATGATTAGATCATACCGGGAACTCTCACTCTCGGCCGATAACCGGTTATGTTCGATATATTTTTCGATATCGGCGATCGACGGCTCATACTCCTTTCCTTGAAGCGCATTATGAAAGAGTTTGGTTACCTCGAAAAAGTCAACATGTTGGGGAAGCGTCTTCCACTCTACATTTATGCCCGAGGCTACTTCAAGAGGAACCAGCGCTGTAAGAAGCTCGGCAACCCCTCCCCCATAAGCGGTGGAGTTGATCTGCAGAACGCGCAAACCCTTGAGGTCTGAGGCCAGACGCAAGACCTCGTCGATGACTTCTTGCCCGACCAGGGGCTTGTAATCATCGAGCCTTTTTCTCTTCAGGGACATGCGCACCGTGCTGAGGTGGTGCGGCCTCATCCTCATCTCCGCCACATCAGCTCACCTTTTTGCCAAGACACCACTCACTCCTTTATGCTTAATTCAGGTTATTTTTCCCAATATAGCTGATTTCCGTTATGGCGACACAACATTTTAGTTTGAAAAACATAGTGATTGCTCTATGCTCTCGTAAAAAGTATTTTATTTCGCTAACGGCAATCGGCAGCTTTTCGTAACGCAAAAGGGAGGATTACATGCGCGATCACCAACATCATCACGCCGCGCCGGCGCCGGACCTTGGCGCCCGCAAGGACGTGGCCGCCAAGCCTATCGACTGCGCCTGCTGCGCCGATAATTGTCCCGCCCGCGCCGCCGAAATGGAAGCCGATAAGAGGCTGCGATTATGAAGGTCTCGAGAAATACGTGGGCACTATTTGGCCTTCCGGCGATAGTGACTTTTTTTCTCATCGCCGAACACAAGGCGCATGTGTTGGGGGCTTTGCCGAATATCCTGTTTGTCGCCTTCATCGTCCTGCACCTGGTGATGCACCTGTTCATGCATAAGGACCACAAGGACCATGAAAAGCCATGAGTGATTCGGCTCCGGCCTACGGCTTGTGGCCACTGGTCGTTGTAAACGCGCTGATATTCATTGTTTTCGCTTTCAGCTTCACCAAACCGAAAACGCAGCGGGACTGGCGCACGTTTGGGGCTTTTTCCGCTTTTATCGTCGCTCTCTTCGCCGAAATGTACGGATTTCCCCTGACCGTCTATTTTTTTTCCGGTTGGCTGGCAACCCGGCTTCCGGGGGTCGATCTTTTCTCCCATGACGCCGGACATCTGCTTGAGAACTTGATCGGCCCGGGCGGCGATCCTCACCTCGGGCCGTTCCATCTGGTGAGCAACGTGTTGATTTTCGCCGGCCTGATTCTGCTATCCCGGGCCTGGCAGGTGCTCTATCAGGCGCAGCGCGAACATTCCCTGGCGATAAGCGGGCCCTATGCCCGTATCCGCCATCCGCAATATGCCGCCTTCGTGCTGATCATGTTCGGGTTTCTGCTCCAGTGGCCTACCTTGCCGACCCTGCTTATGTTTCCGGTCCTGGTTTGGATGTATTCACGGCTGGCCCGAACCGAAGAACGGGCAGCCGAAAAAGAGTTCGGCGAAGCGTGGAGAGTCTATGCCAGCCGGACCCCGGGCTTTGTTCCTTTTCGGCAAAAACAGTAACCCGCCGGTCGCTTAGTTTGTTTCACTGCCAAGTGAGTACTTGCTATAATTTACCTATGACAACGCTTGCGGATAAACCCTGGCTTGGGCCCTGGTTTGGCGAACTTATCGAGAGCTATAAGCATGACGATGAATCCGTCTACCATACCTGGTTCACCGACGCCGAGAGGCTGAAGTATTTTGGAGCCATCCGTCGCGGCGTTCAAAACTGGTTCTGGAAACCGAAACTCAGGATCCCGGACATTTATGAGAATCCGGCAAACAAGCGAGAATCCGGCGAATGCCTGGAGTATTGCCTGGCGACATCAAGTGAAAAGAAACTGCTCGAAGTGGTGGCGGACCTGGCCGCATAGAAAATAAAAGTGTTAGGGCCGGCACTCAGCAATATCCTCTACTTCTTGCACCCGACCCTCTTCCCGGCTTTCAATACGGCGATAGTCAGAGGTTTTAACGCCGCCACCGGCTTTGATGTCCCGCTGAGCAGTTGGGAGCACTATTTCTTTTTGCGGGAAAAAATCCTCGAAATAAATGGGCACTGGAAATCCAAACTATCGACCGACCTGGGCGCGGTATCAGGTTTGTTGTTCGAGATTGGCGCCGGCCGGTTGCGGGTTCCGGCAGGCCTTGGCCTAAAACCAATCCAGCTATCGGAAAGCGTCTTACTTTAGGCGGAGCGAAAACGGGCCAAGGAGCGGGAAGACCAGGTCCAATACCACCTGGTCAAGCTGGGAAATGCGTTAGGTTACCATGTCTGGGTGGCAGGGAGAGAAGTTCTCGTTCCTGACCGTCGACCAATTGCCGAAGATGATGCCGCGCGAGTGCGCCTGTTCGACCTGGCGAAAGTTCTTCAAGGCAACGTTGAGCTGTTTATTGTCGCTCCGGACAATCGGGAGAAGGTCTTGATAAAGACGATACCATGAGCGCATGTCTTTTTCCTTTGCTTGCCTGAACAGTTATTATGCTTGATTATATAGCGGCTCTTAGGAGCCGTCAACGTCGATGGGGGGCCGGGTTTTTCCGGTTTCGGGGTATATAAGTAAGCGGCAACTTTTGATACGATGGTTGTACTTGCCGTTTAATCTCGGGAGATTACGTTGAATATACTTGGTATTAATTGTTTTTCGCACGATACTGCCGCTTGCCTATTGTCCGACGGAAAAGTCGTCGCCTTTGCCGAGGAGGAACGCTTCAACCGGGACAAACACACCAAGGCCTTCCCCGTTTCCGCTATCGACTACTGTTTGGACGCCGGCAATATCGATATCAGGGATGTCGATATAGCGGCTTTTGCCCACCAACCGGGAGTCGATATGGGACGCGCTATGGTCGATATCGTCAGGCGCTTACCGGGAACTTGGAGGCGCTTGCTCTTGCAACCGGCGGTCGATTTCAATCTATATCTTCGAAAACCCGTCTTTCGGGTCAGGCAAGGCTTTGTCGGTAAACTGATTTTTGTCGGCCATCATGAAGCCCATGCCGCCGCCTCATTTTTCGCTTCGCCCTTTGAGGAGGCCGCCGTCTTATCGATCGACCGGGGCGGCGATTATCTTTCGACCTGGCTTGGCCTGGGACAGGGCAACAACCTCAAGCCCCTCAGTTATGTCCGGCAACCTCATTCCATCGGCGAGGTATATGCCGCGGTTACCGATTATTTGGGATTCCGGCCCAATTGCGACGAGGGTAAAGTGATGGGGCTGGCGCCCTACGGGGATCCCATTTATGTGGATAAGTTTAACGAGTTGATAGTCACCGACAACGAGGGCGGCTTCAAGGTCGACCTCGATTATTTCACTTATCATCGCAAAGCCGGCTGGTGCAGCCGTAAATTCATCAACGAGTTCGGGCCAAAACGGTTGCCGACCGAGGAGATCGGTCTCCGTCATCAGGACATCGCGGCAGCCGTCCAGGCGACTACTGAGAGAGCGGCATTGGAACTGGCCGGCTACTTGGCGCTCAAGACCGCATCAAAAAATATTTGCCTGGCGGGAGGAGTGGCGCTCAATAGCTGCATGAACGCTAAAATCCTTCTTAAGAGTGGATTCAATGACATATTTATCCAGCCGGCGGCCGGCGACGCCGGAAACGCTCTTGGCGCCGCTTACTATGTTTGGCACACCATCCTGGGCAAACCGCGTATGGAACCTTTGAAAGATGCCTACCTCGGACCGGAATTCAGCGACGATCAATTGGTTGGGGCGATCAAAAGCGCCGGACTTGCTTATCAACGGCAAGAGAATGTCGAACAATACTGCGCCGCCAAGATCAACGAAGGTAAGATAGTCGGCTGGTTCCAAGGGCGCGCCGAGGCGGGCCCGCGGGCTTTGGGCAACCGGAGCATCCTGGCCAACGCGACCAGGACCGACACCAAGGATATCGTTAACTTGAAAATCAAGAAACGCGAGTCGTTTCGTCCCTTTGCCCCGGCTATTCAGGCCGAACACGCGGCGGATTATATCGAAGATTATTACCCGTCGCCCTTTATGCTATTAGTTATGGATATCAAGAAAAGCCGCCGGGCCACAGTGCCCTCTATCACTCACGTCGATGGGACCGCTCGGCTGCAGACCGTCACCAAATCATCGAATCCTCGCTACTGGGGCTTGATTGACGAGTTTCGCCGGCTGACGGGAGTGCCTGTCGTTCTCAACACATCCTTTAATGTCATGGGCGAACCGATAGTCTCGACTCCGGCCGACGCAATTCGCACTTTTCGGGCCTCAGGGATGGACTGCCTGGCGCTCGGCGACTATATTATTGAAAAAGAACCGTTCGCAACCAAGGAGACAATATGAATGATATATCGACCCTTAAAGGCGTTATTGATTTCGCCCTTGAAAAGGAATCTGAAGCTGAGGCGCAGTACGCAAATCTTGCCAAGCTGATGAAATCCGACCGCTTGGCCGGTATCTTCACGGAACTCGCCGCCGAAGAGCGCAAGCATTATGAGACATTACAAAATCTTGACGTCGGCCTGGTCGCGAACGAGAGCATCAAACCGGTACCAGACCTCAAGATCAGCGACTATATGCATGACGTATCGTACTCGCCGGAGATGAGTTTTCAGGACATTTTAGTGCTGGCCATGAAAGCTGAAGAACACTCTCATTCATTGTACCAAGGCCTGGCCGACCACACCGGCGATGCTGAGCTTAAAAAATTGTTTGCGTTCATGGCGATGCAAGAGGCCACGCATAAGTTGCGACTTGAGACCGAATACGACGATTATATTTTAACGCAAGATTAGATATCTTCAGGGGACACCATTCGAAACGCCCAAGTGATGGTGTCCCCATCAATCATTCATGACCCCGAGGACATTCGCCAGCCGGGTCATATGATCTAAATATCCGGTCAAAGCGGCAACTTCGATTATGCACCGGTCGCTCAGGCCGGCAGCTCTGGCGGCGGCGATATCGACCGGGTCGATCGATTGCGGCCGGCGTACTATTTTATCCGCCAAGACCAACACGGCGCGTCCGGCGGGATCGAGATGGCCGGATTCAATGTCCTGCATGATGTGGGTTATTTTTTCATCCGACCAACCGCGAAGCTCAAGAGCCGCCCGAAACCAGCCGTCACAATAATCTGAATTGTTCAGTTGGGAGACGAGCACGGCGACAAGGTCTTTAATGTCGCAACCCAGCGCTGTATGCGTTCCGGCAAAAAAAAGTTCGAATTCCCGTTCTTGGATGTCATTAAGCCCCGGCCAAACATAGGCCGCTTGCTCCATATTGAAACCGCTGCCGCGAGCAGCACTTACCTGTTCGTATATTTGTCCCGCCTTGTCTGCCTCGCGGTCTTCATCGGTTATCTTGACCCATGCCTTTTCAGCCATCTCTTACCCCCGATCGACTGTTGTTTTATAAGTTCCCGACCTACCTCGGAGCCAAACCGCTCACGGCCGCGTTCTAGGCTGCCCGCCGCCAACCGTCGGCTTTTGAAACGAGCTTTTGACTGCTGTCGGATATCTTTGCGACAATCGCGGCGACATCGTTTGCGGTCTTTAAAACAGGCCAGGCGTCCGTCTGCGGGCCGGACCAACCCTCATATTCAACCAGCATATCCCCGATTGCCGCCAGATGTCGCCGCTCCTCTTCCAGGAATCTTACAAAGACGTCTCTGATGTTGCCGGGAGGCGTTGTCTTGACGGCCCGCTCAAGGTTAACGACCTGACTTAATTCTGCTAAATACGCGGACTCCAAAACAGTCTCGCCCGCATCGATAAGAGATTGGACCATGGCTATGTGCAGATTGTCGATAATGCATGCCTGTTGGTCGAGGATAATCAGATGATTGTCGCCGCTGACAGTCGCAAGCTCTTTATAGGCGCGTCTCTGCGCCAACTCCTGGGCCAGAGCCAGACGCACCCGCACTTTTGTCGCGGGGTCGGTTTCCTCGCGGTCATATGGCCGCTTAAAGCAATCCTTTATCCGAACAAACTGTAAATCGATGGGCCTCCCGCCACGTTCGTCAAAATCAGTTCGAGCCAGCGGCGACAGACCTTCCTTTTGCGACAATTTCCTCGCCAGCCGGCTGAAGTGAGCGGAGTGATCTCCCAGGATATATTCAAAGGCAGTCTTAATGTCGTTGTCGCGCTCGGTTAGATAGAATTCGGCTAATCTAGTGATATAGGCTGATTGCATGGCGACTATTTTTTCTAATGCGGTTTCATCTCGATCATAAAGGCAGGATATCACGTCCCCTTGGCGCTGCTCTTCGAGGGCCAGGTCAACAAATTTCGCGCGCAGAGCACGCTCCGGCGCCCGGACACTAAGCCCGAAGGTTTCCCAGAGATACTCTTGCCCGGCCGCAACGTAGATTACATTGGCTACCGTGTTAAGATCCACGGTGCTTTTATCATACGGCTCGGCCAAGCGCGCTTCTATTTGGCCCCTAACGAACTCCGCGTCTTCCATGGCACCTCGCATTAATTCGGCTTTGGCTAGGAGTCTGTCTAAATACTCCACTCCGGCTGCAAATCCGGATGCCGGCCGCCGGCTGCGTTGCGACTCCTCCGAGTAGCTACCGCTACGCGTCGCCTTGCCCCACGAGACAAAGTCCGCCTCGCGGGGACCCCGAGGCCTATCGCGCCTTGCCGGACGACTCGCCCTCCGGATTTTCGCTATCGTCGGGAGTACTTAGACAGACTCCTAGATATTCCCAATCCCAACCGGCGGTAAATTCCCTAACAACAATGGCGCGCCTTGCCGAAAATATTAAGACGATGAACAACACAATCAGCAACTCTTCCCGGCCTCTGCATTCGGACTTTGAGCCGCTATTAAAACAAGTCAATATCGCCTTGAAATGCCTTCAGCTCTATCCGGCAAATCATGCGACCACAAAGTCGGCTATCGATAAACTTTGGTTTCTCCTGTCGGAATATTTCAACCACCACGAGTATTTGGGTTTAATGATCAAACGCGATGCGTTATTGATCGACGGCCAACCGGTCGGCTCAACTTCACCCGGCATGAAGTCCCTGGCGCTTCAACTTTATCGCCTTAAACTTGACCGTCTGTCCATCCGGGCCGACATCGACCGCTCGCAGCTTGTAGATTTTTTGATGATCGCCTGCATGGATGCTGACGACGTTTTCAAAGCCGGCGGCGTCACGGAGCTGCTCTGGCAAAAACAGATGAGGGCGATAACAGTTTCTCACGCCTCTCTTAAGCTCGACCAAGCCGCTGAGCCGGGAAACGAAGATATCGCCAGTGCCGAGTATGAAATTGACCTTACCGCCTATAAAAGCATTTTATCCAAAGACGCTCTGTCGGAACCGGAGCGCCAGCTTATTAAGAGACACTTAGAACAGGGACCTGAACAATTATCCGATTTCCTGCAAAAGCTTGGCGACGTCGCACACGGAATGGGCGGAGCGTCCGCCATTTATACAAACGCCCTACCGAAGATCTATTCCGTCATTAAGCGGGAATTAGCGGACGAACAAACCTCCCTCTATAGCAACCTAAAGGAGGCTCTGTCGCTCTTAAAGGAACCCGTTTGGAACGAATTAAACGCTATGCTAAGTGGCGGCAGCCTGGAGGGCGCCGAGGACAAGACGTCCGCCCGCATAAATGAGACGGCGGAACCTGCGCCGGTAGAAAGCGCGAACGCTGCCAAGATCGCGGAGCAAGCCACAGCGGTCGATCAACAAGACTTTGCCAGGATTGAAAAAGAAAGTGCCGAGATGAACAAAGCGCTAGTCGAAAAGGGGGCGCTGGCTGCTTTATCCGAAGTCTTGGCAATGGAGATCGACGCATCGCGTCTCGCATACGCTTCCTCGGCGGTCCAACGCCTGCTCTTCTCCGCGTTCAAAGAGCAGCGCCTTGACGTTGCCACCGACGCCTTGGCAATTATCATCAATGAGATGAGCAAGCGGGCGGACGAGCCGGAAAACTATTCGATTCTCAAAGAGATAGTGCGAAACGCGGGTGACCAGAGCAAGATCGCCACCCTCTTGTCCCGGCTTGAAAACCAGGCGAACCCGCAAATTGGCCAAGCCGTCGAATATATAACGCTTATCGGCAATACGGGCGTTCTCACTCTTCTCGATATGCTCGCGGTGGAAAAGAGTCAAGGCCGCCGGCGCCTGCTCTGTCGGGTCCTCGCAGACTGCGGCCAAGCCGATATTGCGGGCCTCGGAAGCAAAATAATGGACCACCGCTGGTATTTGGTGCGAAACGTCGTCTCTATCCTGGGTCAAATCGGCGGCGCAAACGCCGCCGAATATCTTCAAAAAACCACATCTCATCCCGACCCCAGGGTAAGGAGCGAGGCTGTTAAAGCATCATCTAGCATCGGACCCCCGGCAATCCCCGTAATTCTAAGCCTGCTCCGTGACAAAGACCTCAATATCCAGCTTGAAGCGATTAGAGCCATCGCCAACATCAGCCACCCGAGTGTATTGGAAATCTTGATAGGCCTCGTCAAGGAAAGCGATTTCTTCAGACGCCGGGTCGACGTCAAAATTGAAGCTATCCGGGCTCTGGGGCGGCTAAGAGCGGAACAGTCAATCCGGCATCTCAGCAAGATCGCGGGAGCCAGAGCTATGTTTTTCAGAGCAAAACAGGCTCGATTAGCGGGGGCGGCCGCGAATGCACTGCTCCAAATAGAGGCGAGCAAGAATGGCGTCTAAAAATCCGATGGCTCTCGTGAAAAAGATCGTGTCGTCCCTGATGGCCTGTTCCAAGACTATATCTTTCTACCCGATGGGCCACCCGCAGACCCAAAACGAAATCGAGCAGCTCTGGGAACATATCGTCGCTTTCTTAAAATCAAAGCCACAGCTGGTCCTAAGCTTCTCCGCCGGCGAGATTTTTTTCGAACATGATCTTCTGGTAGAAGAAAGCCTCTCATGCGCGACGCTGATAAAAACCTGCGCCAATAAAAAAATCAACAGGATCGCCTTCCTGTCGGGTCTGACGCAAGGAGAACTCGCCGGATTCTTAAGTTTATTGACGAAGGAAAACGGTCCCGAAGGCGCCGATCTCGCGCGCGCTTTGGCTCAGGCTGAAATCAGCCACATTGAAGTCAAGCGTCTGCTCTCGGTGGAGTCTGAGCACGGCGACGCAACAAGTCGAGCCAATCCGCTCCAGAGGCACGAGCGTCAATACAATGTGGCTGTAACCGGTTTGAGCGAGATCTTCGACCAGGCGGGCGACGATCGACCGGTCGCGATCGACAGGGTCGACGCAATCGTTGAATGGCTTGTGGGCAGCCTTGGGACGGGCGATTCAACAATACTGGCGCTGACAGCCCTCAAGGAACATGATGAATACACGTGTCACCACTCAATCAACGTGGCAATGTTGGCTGTGGCTTTGGCCCACCGACTAGGCTTGAACCGGCAGCGCCTTGTCTGGCTGGCTACGGGAGCCCTTCTTCACGATATAGGTAAGGTAAATATACCGAAAGAGATCATCAACAAGCCCGGCCGGCTGACCGCTGAGGAATGGCGGTTAATGAAGAGACATCCTATCGAAAGCACGCAGATATTGTCGGGCCTGCCCAGTCTGGAGCCATCGGCGCTCATCGTCGCCTTTGAACATCATATCGGCTACGATCTTAGTGGTTATCCGGTCCGCGCCGAAGGGCGGACGCCGCACCTGTTTAGCCGGATCGTTCAGATCGCCGATACGTACGACGGCCTCACGTCCAGGCGGTCGTACCACGAACCGTCTCTGCCTACCGAGGCCTTGAACTACATGCTATGCGTCATGCCGCAAGCTTTCGACCCCGCTTTATTGAATCTGTTCGTTAAATCTTTAGGGGTCTATCCCGTAGGCAGCGTCGTCAGGCTTAACACCGATCAAGTGGCCCTGGTTGTCGGCGAGAACCGGGATGATCTGTTGCGGCCGAAAGTGAAATTACTTGACGATGCCGCTCCGGGCCGCCTAATCGACCTGGCCGGCTCGCGGCTCTCGATCGACCGGATCATGAGCCCGGCCGCCGCTGGAGTCGATTTAACCAAGGAATTATTGAGCTTGCCTTGACGTAAACCCCCAGCTCTTTATAATATAGCGACCATCTTATTTAGGTCGGTGATGACTTTTTTCAACTTCGCAGACTTTAACAAAATTCGGATTTTGAGCAGGTCTTGGCGATCCGTCCACACCGCGAGACTGATTATTATCTTGGCGATAGTATTGATAGGCTCGCTGCCCCCGCCGCAACCGGCCCCCGCCGCAACCCGGCACTCCGCCTCATTTCCCCACCGCCGTCAGACCGCCGGGGAAATTTGGCCGTTAACGCCGGACCAGCCGCCGGAGCTGACGGCAGCCGCCCGTAAAAAGCCACAGCCTTCGGCAAGCGCCGCCCCCGTGATGACGGCTACCGAGCCGACCGACACGACCGCGCCGACCGACACGACCGCGGCCCCCGGAAACGCCCCGCCAAGAAAGATCGTCTCCGGCTGGCTGCCTTTTTGGGATATGACGGAGGGCATGAGGGTGGTCGACGAATTTCCGGACGCTCTAACTGAGGTGAATCCATTCTGGTATGGGGTCGCGCCGGATGGCGGCGTCGCCAATTCGCCCGGAGCGGAAAATAATGATGTTCTGGCCCGGATCAAAGCCCGCCGCATGGCCATAATCCCGACCATCGCCACCGCCGAGGGCCCGCCGATCAGCGCGATACTCAATGACGATGCCGGGAGAGCCGCGCATATCGAGCAGATCATGGCCAAGGTCCGCAATCCACTGTATGACGGGATCGACATAGACTATGAAAACCTGCCCGCCTCGGACAAAGACATCTTCAGCCGCTTTATTCAGGAACTGTCCGCCAAAGTCCATGAAGCGGGCAAGCAGCTGGTTGTGACCGTGAACGCCAAGACCTTTGAGCCCGGCAACTGGAACGGGGCCCAGAGCCATGACTATGCGGCCATCGGCGCTTCAGCCGATTTCGTCCGGGTGATGGCTTACGATCAGCATTACGCGGCGGGTCCGCCGGGGCCTATCGCGGCCATCGATTGGGTGGAAAAAGTGATTGCTTTTTCATTGACTAAGATTCCCCGGAAAAAACTTATTCTCGGCGTTCCTCTCTACGGATACGACTGGGGCGGCGCCGGACGCGCTAGGAGCGTCGTCCATGATGAGGCCGCCGCAAAATCGCTCTCAAGTCAGGCCCCGATCGAGTGGGACGCGCGATCGGCTTCATCCTTCTTCCGTTACAACGATGGTTCGGGGGCGCATACGGTCTGGTTTGAAAATAGCCGCAGCCTTGAAGCAAAAATCGCCTTGGCCGTGAAATACGACCTCGCCGGCATAGCTATCTGGCGCTTGGGGCGCGAAGACAAGACGTTTTATCAAAAGGTAAGGGCCGAGCTCTCTCCCTGAGCGATCATTGGGTCTTGAACATGCGCGCTATCCACAGGTCCGGCCGGCTCAGTTCCGTTAGCGTCGGCATGTTGCCGGGACCCCGCCAGACCAGATTCGCCAAACTCATGCCGCCCGCGTCGGCGGCCTGCTTTATGAAGAGATAGCCTGACCGGTACTGCCGCATTTTAATGTCCAGACCGATCAATCTTTCAATCAGCTGATAGGGCCGGCTTTTGGAGCGGCGCGCTTCATCCAGGACAGCCGCAATGTCGCTGCTGTCGCCGATGATGTCGACCCCCGCCGTTTCCATCACATATTCGCTATAGCCCTCAAGAACGGACATGAGCGCCTGGGCTTTGGCCATCATCGGATTTTCTTCAGGCGAAATCAAACGGCGCAGGTGCTTTGCAAAGAGGATTCCGTTTCCGGCCTCCCGAGCCAAGCGGGCTCTTAAATATCCGGCCTGCTCCTCTATGAGCTCTTTAAGATAGTCTTTGATCCAGGGGTTTGCTTCCAACTGAAATCCATGTGTGACTTCGTGCAACGCCAGCCAAAGCCTAAAATCACGGGGCGCCAGGGCTAATCGTCTTTCCGCCTCCAGAATATTCGGATGAATAAAGTAGATCGATCCGCGGCCGGCGGCGCCGCCCATCAACGGCGAGTCGTATTGGCCCAAGACCCTTCCCGACAGATAACCGATTACCAGCCCGATCTCAGCGCC
Organism: Actinomycetota bacterium; assembly: GCA_030679975.1. Taxonomy (GTDB): domain Bacteria; phylum Actinomycetota; class Aquicultoria; order CAJVYJ01; family JAUVQD01; genus JAUXSL01. Next base: position 2,008 of record JAUXSL010000102.1, on the reverse strand, counting down.
GATTGCCGCGCGCAAGAGGTGCGTGGGGTGTTCCAATATGCCGCCGAGCAGCGACTCCAAAAGCGGTCTTAAGTTGGTGACAGCGGTGACTATCCATTCGCTTCGATTGAATATGACCGGCGCGGGCAGAGGCTTAGCTAATGAAAGCCCGGTGAATTCCGCGACGTGCGGAGAGACCCTGTTAACATACTCTTCGAATTCGCCGGCCGCGCCGGGATCGACTGACGCCTGACTCCAGTCCTCACCGCCAACATCGATAGCCGTACCGGACACTTCGTACCAGTCGATCAATCCGTCCCCGCCCGAAAACAAGCTGAAGCCGAAGCGCTGCAAAATGCGCCCGGCCCTGGTCGCCAGAGGTAGCGCGCCCGTCTTATCGGCCACTTGTCCCCGCCCCGGTTCTCGCCCTAAAATCCGCGTGCACGTGATACATAACATGCTCCCAGACTATCCGTCTTACCTCGTTTATTATGCCTGTGTGGGTCATGACTGAATCAAGATTAAGAAGACGCACTCCCAGCAGCTGCCTGACCAGCTCCTTGGCTTCTTTCCCCACCTTAACCGACCGCTGCCCGCTGAAACAGTTATCACAGATAACCCCGCCCTCGGCCTGACCTATTTGATTAAGACCTGTCTTCCCCCCGCAGGTAACACAGGCGCTAAAATATGGAAGAAAACCAGTCATCGCCAAGGCCTTTATGTCAAAAGCAAGTAAAAGCAAGGGTAGCCGCAACTCGACCTCCAGCCTATCAAGCGCAGCCGCCGTTAATTCGAGCAAGCGGTCCCCTTCGACCGCCTCGGGGGTGAGCTTATCCGCAAGTTCAAGTATGGCGAAGGCGACTTCGAGCTTGTCGAGATCGTTCCACAACCACGGCCGGGCCTTCTTTATGCTGACCTGAGTAACCGTATCAAGCGCGCGCCCACGAGCTAAAACCAGTTCGAGATCGTTGCCTGGTTCCAGCCGGCCGCCGAATTTACTGCTTGTCCGCCGTATCCCCTTGGCAACAGCGGAGACCTTGCCCCCGGCGGTCAGAAAAGTGATTATCTTGTCGGCTTCGCCCAGCCTAAGGCTCTTTATCGCGATGCCCGTCGTCTTATATGTTTTCATTCATTATTTGCACACCGGCGCTGGTGCCTATCCTGTTGGCCCCCGCCTTTATTAGCGCTTTTACCTGCTCAAGCGTCCTTATCCCGCCGGACGCCTTGACCCCGAAGTCCGGCCCGACCACCGCCCTGAGCAAAGCCACATCATCGACGTTAGCGCCGGGGCCCATGTATCCGGTCGAGGTCTTGACAAAATCCGCTCCGGCTCCTTTTACCGCCATCGCTGCCTGACGCTTTTCGTCGTCTGTAAGCAGGCAGGTTTCAATGATCACCTTAACCGATATCTCGCGCCCGGCGCCTGCCTGCCGGCAAGCGTGCACCACTTGGCCTATGTCCGCCTCGACGGCTTCCCAGCGACCGTCCTTTATCCACCCGACGTTTATGACCATGTCGAGCTCGTCAGCGCCCTGGGCGACGGCTAGAGCCGCTTCAGCTGCCTTGGTTTCGGTATTATTGGCGCCAAAAGGAAAACCCGACACCGTGCCGACATGAACACCGGTTCCCCATACCTGCTCCACCGCAAGCTCAACCCGGCACGGCTGGAGAAAAACCGACTTAAAGCCGTACTGGCGGGCTTCCGCGCATAACTGCTTTATTTTCTTTATATCCACATCCGAACCGAGCGTCGTATGGTCGATAAGCTTAGCTATGTCTTCCAAGTTGTCCCCTCTAATATCCCAGCTCTTCGACTTTTCTGTCCTGCCGTCGCCAGTCTTTTGTGACAGTGACAAGCAGATCCAGATATATTTGGCTGCCGAGCAAGTTTTCGATGTCCCGCCTGGCCCGGCTGCCTATCTGTTCGAGTACGCGCCCGCCGTGACCGATGATAATACCTTTTTGCGAGTCCCGCTCTACATGAATGCGCGCGTAGACATCGATGAGATCGCTTCGGCGGGAGCGCTTT
>JAUXSL010000085.1 GCA_030679975.1 Actinomycetota bacterium | reverse complement strand
CGGCGACGACCGGGATGACGTGCGGATAAAGGACGCCGGAAGGAATAAGATGGAGCTTGAATTCCTGGTCGCCGTTGATCACGGTGTGACCGGCGTTGTTGCCGCCCTGATACCGGACGATGATATCCATCTCGTCGGCGAGGATATCGGTTATTGTCCCTTTGCCTTCGTCACCCCATTGGGTGCCGATCAATATTGTTGCCGGCATATGCCTCCTTGTTTCGCTGGGGACACGAAACTAATTCCCTGGCGGTCGTGAATTAGTATCATGTCCCCAGCACCGCCCTCGCCGCGATCACGCCGGAACACGACGACTGTATCAACCCCCGGGTAATCCCGGCGCCGTCACCGACAGCATAAAGGTCCGAAACTTGCGTTTCCAGCCCGGGCGACAACTTCAGCCGCGACGAGTAAAACTTGGCCTCGACACCATAGAGCAAGGTGTTCCGCGAATTAATACCCGGGGCCAATTTATCCAACGCTTCAAGCATTTCTTTAATATCTGAAATATACCGATAAGGCAAGACAAAACTTAAGTCCCCTGGTGTCGCGCTTGGTAAAGTCGGCTTCACCGTGCTCTTGGCTATCCGCGACTCCGTCGACCGGCGGCCCAATTGCAGATCGCCCAGCGTTTGGACGATTATCCCGCCGCCCAGCAAGTTGGCCAAACGGGCGATATATTTACCGTACGCTATCGGTTCCTTGAACGGCTCGGTAAAAGTAGTGCTTACCAGCAGCGCGAAGTTGGTATTCTCTGTCTTTTGGTCCGAATAACTGTGTCCGTTTACCAGAATAACGTCCCCGTTCAACTCAGGGGAGACAAATCCGTGCGGGTTCATGCAAAATGTTCGGACCTTGTCCTGAAACGAGCGCGAGGTAAAAATCAGTTTTGATTCGTAAAGAGCGCGCGTGAGGCTTTCCGTGACCGCCGCCGGCACTTCAACCCGCACCCCGATATCGACGGCATTATTCTGAGTAACCAGACCCAGACGCTTAGCTTCGCCCGCCAACCAATCGGCCCCTTCACGACCCGGCGCCACGATTACCCGGCCGGCTTCCACCCGCTCGCCCTCCTTCAGGAGCACGCCGACGGCCCGGCCGTCTTCAACCAGGATGCGCTCGACGGCCGTATTGGTTAAAACCGTAGCATGGGCGCCGATAAAATCGCGCATTTTCTCTAAGACCTTGGCGCAGCGGTCCGTCCCCATATGGCGGATGCGCGCGTCGATCAAGATCAGCTCGGCCTTGATCGCCTGTCGCCGGATCCGTTCGATCTCTTTAGCGTCGTCGCCGTGAACATGTTCGGGAGCGCCGAACTCCCGATAGATGCCATCGACATAATCGATCAGGTCGACCAGGCGCTCGCGCCCGACATATTCATCAAGCCAGCCGCCTATCTCCGGCGTCAACGTCAACTTGCCGTCACTGAAAGCGCCGGCCCCGCCCCAACCGGCGGTGATGCCGCAAGGGTGGCAGATGGTGCAGACCCGGTCTTTCGTGCGCGCCACGCAGACCCGCTTGTTTAAGTCAGGGCCTTGCTCGAGGATGAGGATCTTTTGATTGTTTTGCTTTATCAGCTCCAGAGCGGCAAAGATACCCGCCGGTCCGGCGCCGACTATTATCACGTCGTACTTCATACTGTCCATTTTATCAGCCGCGGCTAGGTCGGCAATTTCTCGCCGACCAGCTCCTTTAAGAAAACCAGCAAGTCGTCGTGGAGGTCCGGTCGTTGGAGAGCCAGCTCGATATTGGTCGTTAGGTAAGACAGCCGGCTGCCGATATCATAGCGCTTGCCGGTAAAGCGGTAACCGTAGATGGGGACATGGTTTATGAGCTTGCGAATCGCGTCTGTCAGCTGAATCTCACCGCGGGCATCCGGCTCCGTGCGGTCGAGGGCCTCGAATATCTCCGGCGGGAAGATATACCGCCCGACGATGGCCAGATTCGATGGGGCCGTGCCCGCCGCGGGTTTTTCGACCAAGTCGTCGACGCGAAAGACACTGTCGCTCACGGTGGCGCCTGAAACAATGCCATAGAGGCTGGTCTGGGCAACCGGCACTTCCTGTATGGCGACGATGATGCCCGGTTGGCGCTCGTAAAAGTCCATCATCTGCGCCAGGGCGGGCGGTTCGGAAACAAAGATGTCATCGCCGAGCATGACGGCAAACGGTTCGTTGGCAATGTGACGGCGCGCGCAGCTTACCGCGTGCCCCAGGCCTTTTGGCTCTTTCTGGCGGATGAAAAAGAAGTCGGCGCCCTCGGCTATCTCCCGCAGCGTGGTTATCATCCGATTATCGTCTTTGGCCAGTAGAAATGATTCCAGCTCGACCGCGCGGTCGAAATGGTCTTCCAGGCTGCGCTTGCCGCGGCCGGTGATAATCAAAAGATCGCGAATGCCGGACCCGATCGCTTCCTCGACCACGTATTGTATGGCGGGCCGATCGACGATCGGCAGCATCTCTTTAGGTTGTGATTTAGTCGCCGGCAACAGGCGCGTGCCAAGCCCCGCCGCCGGTATGACCGCTTTTAGTATCGCCATGAATGCCTCATTGACTTATTTTATCATATACTACATATACTAGAGATTGCTTCGCTTGAGCGCCTGGAATTGGACAAGTCTTTAGGCTATCCTTTCATAATGAGTTCTCCGCGCATCGAAGAATACCTCGAAGCGATCTTTAAGATAGAGGAAAAAACCGGCCACCCGGTCAATATCTCGCGGCTGGCGGAAAACTTAGGCCTGTCGGTCCCCTCAGCCTCGGAAATGATGAAGAAGCTGGAGCAGATCGGCGTCATCGCCTACAACGAACACCGCGAAGTATCGTTAACCGAGGCCGGCGTCGACCAGGCCATCCGTGTCGTTCGCCGGCACCGTTTAGCCGAGCGCTTTCTCACCGACATTTTGGGCCTTTCCTGGGACCAGGTGCATGAAGAAGCCTGCCTGTTGGAGCACGCTATCAGTCCGCTGGTCGAGGAACGGCTGGCTGAGCGGCTTGGTAATCCGCAAACATGCCCCCACGGCCACCCGATACCCGGAGGTCCGGGCAAAGTCAAGGCCGAGCGTCTGGCGCCGTTGTCCGACCTTACGGCCGGAGCGAAAGCGCGTGTAGCGTTGATCCGCGATGAAGAGCCCGATGTCCTGATCTATTTAGCCGGTCTGGAACTGCGTCCCGATGCTGATCTAACCGTTGAGGAGATAGCCCCTTTCGGGGGACCGATAACTATTGAGATCAACGGCGCCCGGCACGCAATCGGCCCGGAGTTGGCCTCCCGGGTAATGGTTGAGAAAAAATAAGTCTTACCCCTGCCAAATCGTTGCTTTATAATCAAAACTGTGGACCTATCTTCTCTAGACTTCGACAAAGAATTCATGACCCTGGCAATTGAAGAAGCTCAGCACGCGCTAAGCAAAGACGAAGTTCCCATCGGCGCGGTCATAGTCAAAGACGGCCACGTTGTCGCCAGAGCCCATAATTTAAGAGTAGCCTGGCAGGACGTAACGGCCCACGCTGAGATGCTGGCCCTCAAAGAAGCTTGCGAGCGGCTAAAGAACTGGCGCTTGATGGGCTGTACCATATATGTGACTATGGAGCCTTGCCCGATGTGCGCCGGGGCGATTCAGCAGGCCAGACTGGCCCGATTGGTTTACGGGATAGCCGACCCGAAAGCCGGAGCGGCGGGCAGCGTGATGAACATTGTCGACGAACCAAAGCTAGCCCACCGCTTAAAGATAACTTCAGGAGTCGAGGAAGAAAAATGCCGCGAGCTGATCAACATCTTCTTTAGAAGGCTGCGTATCAGAGAAAGCGGATAACTACCCGCATTTGCTGCAGTCCGCGCCGATTGGTTCGAGGTGCTGCCGGCGGATGATATCGACTTCCCACTTGCCGCAGCGGCCGCCCCAGCGGGCGAGAGTTTCATCATCGACGACGATCTTGATTATCTCGCAATTGTTTTCGCAACCGCCGCAGGCGAAGCTGCTGGTCCGATAGTCGATTTTGGCGGCGCCGAACCCCTTGAACGCCGATGGTCCGGGCTCAAGCAACTTCTCTTCCTTGGCCAAGAGGGCCGCGCCGATAGCACCCATGACCGAGAAATGCTCCGGCACCTGAACTTCCTGATTTATCGCTTCCTCAAAAGCTTTCTTCATGCCGGCGTTGGCCGCGACCCCGCCCTGAAAAGCTATCGGGCCCGCGAGGTCCCGCCCTTTGGCTAGATTGTTCAGATAGTTTCGCACCAAAGCCTGGCAAAGCCCGTAGATGATCTCTTCAAGCTTATAACCGACTTGTTGCTTGTGTACCATATCCGATTCGGCAAAGACCGAGCAGCGGCCGGCGATGAGCGCGCCTTTCTCGGCCCCCAAAGCGTAGCGGCCGAAATCTTCGATCGGAATACCGAGGCGGGCCGATTGGTGATCGAGAAACGAGCCGGTGCCGGCGGCGCAGACCGTATTCATGGCGAAATCCACGACGATCCCGTCTCTTAAAAAGATTATCTTGGAATCCTGCCCGCCGATCTCCAGGACGACCCGAACGCCGGGCACCACATGGCCGGCGGCCACGGCGTGAGCGGTGATCTCGTTTTTCACGATATCCCCGCCGACAACCACGCTCGTCAAGTAGCGGGCGCTACCGGTGGTGCCGACGCCGATCACGTCAACCGATCCATCCAGTTTGGCCTCCAATTCCATCAACCCCTGTTGGACCGCCATGATCGGTTGCCCTTGCGTACGCAGGTAGACATAAGAGATAACCCCGCCGTCGGCATCGAGCATGGCTAAATTAGTGCTGACCGAGCCGACATCCACCCCTAAGAAACCCTGCATGAAAACTCCTTCGGTTCGCCCGTCACCCGTTTACCGCTCGCTTCGCTCGCCTTCTGCTAACCAGTAAATCGACAAAAGCTTCGAGTCGCGTGACGACGCCGGCCTTCCCGGTCTGTTCGTCGATGGTGAAGTGGATGACTGGAATATCATAGTCGCGGCTGACCCGCGGTATTATGGCCTTGGCGATAGTATCCGGCATACAGGTAAACGGGAACATGTGGACAACGCCGTCAAAACCTTCGTTGGCGTAAAGCATCGTGTGGGCGACGGACGGCACCCCTTCGCCGCCGACAAAATGGCCCAGGTATGGACGGGCGAGCTCGGTAAGCTCGGCATCGCTCGTACCGGCCACGGGGTTCTTGCTTGTCGGGCCTATCCAATCGGTGATGTAGACACTGCGCGACACGAGCACACCGCGATTGCCCAACCACTCTTCGATATCGAAGTTGACAAAAGGTTCAAGCAGAATAAAGAACTCGCCGACGATTCCGATTTTTAATACCGGCTGCTCTCTATCGCACGGGACCGCGTCTATTAGCCGCATGCCGGCCTCGATGGCCCCCTCAACTTCCGCCGGGGTTTTCGCCTTGACCAAAGTCGCCATGGCTTCTTTGTGAGCCTTGGTCGTCTCCCCCAGCTTCAACTCAAAACACCTGGTCTCAAGGACACGCTTTTCCAACATATCGAAACCGCGCGCTTTGGGAAAACCTTCCTTTAGCGCCCGCCATATCTGCCTGGTGGATTTGCCTGAGATTCGCTTGATCGGGCGCACGAATTTGGCTATCCCCATGCTCGGCGGCTCAATCGTGACCATAGTAAAGTCGTAACCGGCGTCCCTGAGGACCCGGCCTTCAAGTTCGGCATAGTAACCAAACCGGCACGGACCCTTCCCGCCTGCCATAAGCAGCGTATCGGCGCCCGCCTCCATGGCTTCGATAAAATTGCCGATGTTCAACTTCAGCGGCAGACAGGAAAACTCCGGCGCGTGTTTTGTTCCCAGAGCCAGAGTCTTAGCGGTGGTGCGCGGCGGCGGCATATAGTCGATATCCAGGCGCTCCAAAATATCGCCGATCAGTTGTTCCACGTGGCCCATTTGGGGAAAGGTCATCAGCATCAGTTGGCCACCCGCCCGGCCAGTTTCTTTTTCCTTGACAACATGTCGACAAACGCTTCTATCCGAGTCAGAAAACCGCCTTCGGCGCTATGTTCGTCGATTACCAATGACATCATCGGAACGGTAGAGCGCTCGCGGCGCATCTCATGTTCGAGCAAAGACTGGATGAGCGAGTCGGGGCCGCACGGAAAAGCCAGCACGTAGATAATGCCGTCGACGCTATTCCTGCGCGACCAGTGGAAGACCGTGCCGACGACCTCGCGTTCAAAGGTCCAGAACAAGTGTTTTGGCAGAGTCTGAGACTCTTTTTCCAGTTCGGAGTGGGGGATCATCTCAGCCGTCACCACGTCGGTACCCATCTCCCGCAAACGCTTGATCAGATTCATACTTATATATTTATCGTAGATGTTATATGGGTGGCCCGCCAGTCCTATTCTGAGGTCGGCGACCCCGGCGCGCGGCGCTTCTTTGCTTTCGATTATATCGATGGGCGTGGCCCCGGCGCGGATCTTGTCCTGATACTGATGGAGTGACTGTACCCCCGCGTGATAAGCCCCGAGGATTTTCGCCTTATTGTCTGTAAACTGTGAGCCCAGCTCGATGATGGTCTTGACGTATTGCCGCCATCCCAGTTTCCAGTTTATCGTCGGGTCCATAATCGGCGGCAACCGAGTTTCCGTGGCCCGCGCCATATCGGGCAGACCCATGAATTTTGGGCAGGTGTAGGCGCTTTTTTCAACGCTCACCATCCGCGGGATAAAGATGGCGTCAACCTTGTCCGCCAAAGCCAGCAGGTGGCCATAGAAGACCTTAACAGGCAGGCAGAGCTCGTTTTCCGCCTCGACAGTGCCGAGATTAAGCAACGCCTTGTTGGTCGGCCCCGACAGGACCACTTCAACCCCGAGACGATTAAAGAACGTTTCCCATAGAGGGAAGTATTTATAGTAAAGAAGCGCCTGCGGATAGCCGACCTTAAACCCGTCTGTCAACCCATCTGTCCCCCATGAATATTATTTGTTGTATCTTAGATCATAATTATCTCATAACCGTGGCCCGTCAACCAAGCCATTTTTCCCTCCGACCGTTTTCCTTAAACTCTGTAGGTTTTCTTGACCCCCTTCTGATGCGGGCATATAATCTGCTTTCCATTTTCTATTGATTCTCGGTGGCGCGAAGCGCCGCAAGGGGGGATGAAAAGATGGCGGAGCTGTTGGAAAGGCGGTTGCTCCATCTAAAAGCCAAGCTTGACGACTTAAGGATGAGCTACGCCAATAATGATCGGCCCATCGATATCGACATGGAGATCGAGGCCATCGAAGCGCAAATCCGCGACCTGGCCGGATACGGCGCTCAGGGCCAAAGCTTTCACTAAAGAAAAGCGCGGCCCGCCGGGCCGCGCTTTTTGTTTATTGGTTCGAACGCTTAGGAATTCTTGTCCGCTATTTCTCCGATGATAGGCAACATCCACTTTTCGCCTTGATAAGCCTTGACCATAAGCATGATCCACAGAATGAAGATCCCCAGACCCAGTAACCCGAAGACAAGGGAGCTCAAACCAAAGACCATTAGCCCGATCCCCGGCATTGCACCAAGGACACCGAAGATGATGCCCAGCCCCACCTCGATGACGACCACTGCTATGCTGAGCAAGATCGACTGCAGAGCGTGAAACCGAATATATTTATTCTTGGTTTCAATTAGATAGAAGATAAGCCCGCTAATGAAACCGAACAAGTAAGCTAGAAGCGCCGCCAGATTGGGGTCCATGTTGGTCGAGGTTTCCTGCGACCCGGCACTGCCGGTAGGCGGCGTGGCCGCGGGCGGCGGTGTTGGACTGGAGGTCATTGGCGGCTCTTTAGGTTGCTCGCTTGAAGCCGGCGTCTCTTCCGGGTTAGTGCCGTGTTCATGCTCTTCCACTTATCACTCCTTTTCTCGCTTTCGCCTGGCGCTTGCTATCACGTTCTTTATAACCCAAACCGCAGCAAAGCGCCAACTTTGTCTTGAGCAAGCCGTTCGGCGACATGCGATATATGCTCTACCTGGACATTTTGGTTTATCGCCAGCTGGACCATGTCCTCTACGATATCCGGCGCCTCACTAAGCTTGCCGCCGCAGACAGGACACACCCCATCCGCCGTGGCCAGGAAATGATCCCGGTAACAGACATATCCTTGCGTTGCGTAACCTGCCTTGATGAGCAGGATGTGGGCCTGTCCCCGCATCAAAGCGTCGACTGTCGGGCGCAAGCCGGTCACGCCCAAGCCGCCCGGGTGGGCTTCCTCTTCGAGCCTGTGCAAGAGGGCTTCTTCCTCGCGCCGCTGGATATCCTCTTCGACCCTCAGACTTTCTTTCAGAATCTCGGGAAGCGGCGCGTCCGGGCCGGCCTGAAATTCCCCCGCCACCCTCATCTGTAAATATGGATGGAGAACAGCCCGGAACTTCGGTATCAATTCACTGCGGCCGGCCAGGATGAGACGGTCGAAGCTGTGTTCGAGAAAGAAATTAAAAGTGAGACCGGCCACATCTTTTAGATGGTGCAGAACATGGTCTTCGATGTGGCGGGCGATACGCGACTGGCGCAAGCTCGCCCACTCACCCTCCTTTACCTGGTCCGGGACCCGTTCGTCGACGAAAACACCATGGTGTTCCTCTATCTCGCCCAGGTAAACGGTAAAGTACCGGGCTTTTCTGCGATCGACGCTGACAACGCAGTACCTTTTGTACTCGTCTAAAACCGCCGTCAGGGTCTTGGCATAGGGCTCGTCCCCAACTATCAAAGCCGATGGGACGCCGACAGGCAGCTCAAAGACGTGCCAGAAGCCGGCGGCGGCGCAACTGAAAACAGCCAAGCCCTTCTGCCCGTCGCGACGCCAATTTCCCGTGACAAAGGCGCCGATCTTATCCAGGTCTTGTTTGAGTGAGCGCCTCTTAGCTTTATCGACACCCTTGTCCCCATGGATCCATTCGCGTTCCGCCTGGTGCAGCAGACCGCGAAGCTCCTTCTCATAATCCTGCAGCCGGGGATGTTTCGCTCCGTCCACATTTAGATACAAGCTGACGACAAACGTGCCGTCGGGAGTAAAACCGACCATCCGCTTCAATTCCGCTTCAGTCATGACACCCGTTGTGACCACCCCTTAATGAGACCAATTCAGTTTTCACTCATTTAAGATTCCTGTTTTCGCGGGAATCTCTAATGCCGGCGCACTTTTTGTGTTCGCGCGCGTCATCGACCACGCCATTATCATCCCGGCCCCGAAGCCGCCTATATGCGCCCCATCAAGCCACTCCAGCCCCGGAAACCGGGTCGACTATCGCCCCGGCGCCGCTTATCAGTTGCCGCAAAAACCAAAAACTCAACACGTATACGGCCCTTATACCGACGACCGGAAAGAACACAAATAACGGTATGGCAATAAATACCCCGGCCCCGGGAAACATAACTAAATAGGCCCCAAGAACTCCGGCGATGGCCCCGCCGACGCCGATGAATGCCCGGGCGCCGGCGCGTCCGTAAAGATGATCTCGCCGTCTTTGGCGTCGACCGTTACGGTACTCGACTCGGATATCTCGCCGTCTAAAAGTTTAAGGGCCAGCTGATCATAAACCTTCTTTTGCAGAATCCGCTTGAGCGGCCTGGCGCCATAGACAGGGTCAAAACCCTCCAGCGCCAGCAGCTCTTTCCCGGCATCGGTCAACTCAAGGCTTATCTTTCTCTGACGCAAGCGCTTCTTTAGCAGTTCTATCTGGATATCCACTATTTTGGTTATTTCCTCAATAGCCAGCCCGTTAAAAACGACGACTTCATCGATGCGGTTCAAAAATTCGGGACGGAATTCCAGCCTCAAGGCTTCCTTAATGCGCCGTTCGATCTCTTTGGGGTTGCCGGCGAACTCATTGATCCACTCGCTGCCGACATTGGACGTCATGATGATGACGGAATTGCGAAAATCTACGGTTCGCCCGTGACCGTCGGTCAGACGACCGTCATCTAATATTTGCAGGAGCATATTGAAGACATCGCTATGGGCCTTTTCAATCTCGTCGAGCAAGATGACCGAGTACGGCCGGCGGCGGACAGCTTCCGTCAGTTGCCCGCCTTCTTCAAAGCCGACATACCCGGGCGGCGCCCCGACGAGCCGCGACACTGTATGTTTTTCCATGTATTCACTCATGTCGAGGCGGACCATTGCTTTCTCGTCATCGAAAAGAAATTCCGCCAGTGCTTTCGCTAACTCGGTCTTGCCGACGCCGGTGGGACCTAAAAATATGAACGAGCCGATGGGCCGGTCCGGATCGCCGAGACCCGCGCGCGCCCGGCGGATAGCGTTTGCCACCGCCGAGATGGCCCTGTCCTGGCCGACGACGCGTTTTGCGAGGCGCGCCTCCATCTCCATCAACTTGGCTATCTCGCCTTCGAGCAGACGGGTAACCGGAATACCGGTCCACTTGGCCACTACTTCGGCGATATCGTCGGCGTCGACTTCTTCTTTAAGCATCTGGTGGTCTTTTTGGATCTCATGCAACCGGTCGTTGGAGACTATTAACTCTTTTCCCAGGTCAAGCAGGTCGCCGTAGCGCAGTTTGGCCGCCTTGGCCAGGTCGCCTTCGCGTTCGGCTTGTTCTTCCTCGACCTTGGCCGCCTCGATCCTGCCTTTGAGGTCGCGTATCTGGGAAATGACGTCTTTTTCCGCACGCCAGTGAGATTTCATGATCTCCGATTGCTTATTTAATTCGGCCAGTTCTTTCTCCAGCTTTTCCAGGCGCTCCCGGGAAGTCTTGTCTTTTTCCTTGGCCAAGGCCGCTTTTTCTATCTCAAGCTGTTTTATGCGTCTGTCGACCTCGTCTATCTCCGTCGGCAGACTATCTATTTCAATGCGCAAGCGCGACGCCGCTTCGTCTATAAGATCGATGGCCTTGTCGGGCAAAAACCGGTCGGTGATATACCGATTAGAAAGAACGGCGGCCGCCAGCAAAGCCCCGTCGGTTATCCGCACACCATGATGGACTTCATATCGCTCCTTTAAGCCGCGCAGGATAGCCACGGTGTCCGCAACCGTTGGTTCGCCTATAATGATCGGCTGGAAACGCCGCTCGAGCGCCGCGTCTTTTTCGATATGCTTGCGATACTCATCCAGGGTCGTGGCCCCGACAGTCTTAAGCTCGCCGCGGGCCAGCGCCGGTTTTAGCATGTTGGACGCATCGACAGCGCCCTCGGCGGCGCCGGCGCCGACGATGGTGTGGAGCTCGTCGATGAAGAGGATTATCTGCCCTTGAGCCTCGGTGACTTCCTTGAGCACGGCTTTGAGGCGATCCTCAAACTCACCCCGGTACTTTGCCCCGGCCACCATCGCTCCGATGTCCAGAGCCATGACCCGTTTGTCCTTAAGGCCTTCCGGTATGTCGCCGCTGATTATGCGCTGCGCCAGGCCTTCAACGATGGCGGTCTTGCCGACACCGGGGTCGCCGATGAGAACGGGGTTGTTTTTTGTCCGCCGTGAAAGGACCTGGATAATCCGGCGGATCTCATCGTCCCGGCCGATGACAGGGTCAAGCTTGCCGCCGGCAGCTAACGCGGTCAGATCGCGCCCGTATGTTTCCAGCGCCTGGTACTTATCTTCCGGGTTGAGGTCGGTCACTCTCTGCGGCCCCCTCTCACCAGCACCCCTTTTGGTATCAGCACTATCTCCCGCCGATAGTTCCCGGCAAACTTAGCCGTTTCCTCCGTTAGCCGGGTCTCCGTGACGATTATCCGCTCTTCCATGTCGGTCAGGTTGCGCTCAACCGCCTCCAGCCGGCTTTGCAATTCGATGATCAGTTTGACGCCCGCCAGATTTACCCCTTCTTCGTGGGTCAGCTGCTGGATAAGCTTGAGGCGCCTGATATCCCGTTGCGAGTAGAGGCGGGTGCTTTTTGGCGTGCGCCCCGGCGTAAGAAGCTGTTTGCGCTCGTATATCCGGAGTGTCTGGGGGTGCATGCCTGTCAGCTTGGCGGCCACGCTTATCATATAAACGGGTTTATCCTCGATCTCTTCCCGGTCGGTCATGACGCGCTCGCCATCGCTTCGACTCCCGCCCGTGGGTCATCTTTGGATTCGCCGGCGAGGCGGACCATGAGCTCGTGCTCGGCCGGGTTTAAGGTTTTTGGCACTTCGACTTGGACTTTAACCAATAAGTCGCCCGCGCCAAGCCCTTTTGCCTTCGGCGCCCCTTTGCCTTTGACCCTAAACACCTGGCCACTTTGCGTGCCGGGCGGTATCTTCAATTTCACGCTGCCATCGACCGTCGGCACTTTGACCGCGGCCCCAAGCGCCGCCTCCGTGAATTTGAGCGGCAGTTCGAGATGAATATTGCCCCCTTGACGCTTAAATAGGGGGTGCGGCTGCACCTGGACAATAATGTAAAGATCGCCGGCGGGGGCGCCCCGATGACCGGCTTGTCCGAGCCCGCGATATTTTAATTTGCCGCCGTCGTCTATGCCCGCCGGGATATTGACCGTTACTGTCTTTTCTTCAGGCAGAGTGCCCGAACCGCCGCACTGGGGACAACGATCTTTGACAATGGTCCCCTCGCCGCCGCAAGTCGGGCAGGCGCGGCTAAGGCTAAAGAACCCCTCGTTTTGGGCAATTACTCCGCGGCCGCCGCAAGTCGGGCAGACGGTCGGCGTCGACCCCGGCTTAGCGCCGCTCCCGCCGCACGTCGCACATTGTTTGCGCCGGTGTATTTTTATCCGCTTAGTCGTGCCTGTGAAAGCTTCCCTGAACCCCAAGCGGATCGTATAGGCAAGGTCATCGCCTCTGACCGGCCCGGCCCGTCCGGGCCGGGCTTGAAAAAGGTCCTCGAAGACGGCGCCAAACCCGCCGGCGTCGTTCGTATAGTAATCGCGTCCGCCGCTCTGGGCGCCGCCCATCCTCGGGCCGCCGGCGGCGACAAACTCGCTTTGCTGATTATATTCAGCCCGCTTTTTAGGATCGCCCAGGACTTCATAGGCTTCCGCTATCTCCTTAAAGCGTTCTTCAGCGGCCTTGTCGCCCGGCTTGGCGTCGGGATGGTACTCCCGGGCCAGCTTGCGATAGGCGTTTTTGATATCTTTTTTTACGGCGTTTTTTCCAACGCCCAGTATTTTGTAATAATCCTTAAGTTTTCCGGCGCTCACCGGGTATCACCCCGCCACCATCACCTTTGCCGGACGGATGACGCGACCCTTCAGCAAATAACCCTTTTCCAAAACCGCCACGACTGTGCCCTCGGGATGCTCATCACTATCCACCCGCATCATCGCTTCGTGTTTGGCCGGATCGAAGGGCTCTCCAACCGGTTCTTCCGAGGTAAGCCCCTCTTTCGCCAGCGCGTCAACGAGCTGGTTATAGACCAACTGCATGCCGCCTTTGTAATCATCAAGGTGGCCGTCTTCGATCTCATGGGCCAGCGCCCGCCCGAAGTTGTCCACCACGGGCAACAGCTCCTTGATGATCTCCTGCGTCGCCAGGCTCAGGAACTCAGACTGTTCCCGCAACATCCGCTTGCGGAAGTTGTCGAACTCCGCCTTAAGGCGTTGCAGATTATCAAGATAGTCGGCCGCCTCGGCGCGCGCTTTGTCCAGATCTTCCTGGAGTTGCTTGCCCTCGGTTTCAACCGCGGCCGGCTCTTCTTCGATTTGTTCTTCCGGCGGCTTTTTGTCTGTCATTTTTCTTCATCGACGACTTCGGCATCGATGACCTCGCCTTCGGCGGCTTCTTCGGTCGACCCTTCGCCCTGCTGATCGCCGGCGGCCTGTTCGGTCTGGGCCTGCTGATACAATATCTCGGCCAGCTTATGCGATGTTTCCGCCAGCTTGTCGGATGTCTCTTTTACCTTGTCGCTATCCGACCCCTTCAGGGCTTCTTTAGCTTCGACCAAGGCCGCCTCTATATTCGTCCGGTCTTCGGCCGGCACTTTATCGCCCATGTCTTTCAGCGTCTTTTCGGTCCCATACACCAGATTGTCAGCTATGTTCCTGATTTCGGCCTCCTCGCGGCGCTTGCGGTCTTCGTCGGCGTGAGACTCAGCTTCCTTTACCATCCGGTCTATCTCATCGTCTTTCAGCGCCGTGCTGGCGGTGATGGTGATCCGTTGCTCCTGGCCTGTACCCAGGTCTTTCGCCGACACGTTGACGATGCCGTTGGCGTCGATGTCAAACGTCACCTCGATCTGCGGGATGCCCCGCGGCGCCGCCGGCAGACCGACCAGGTTAAACCGGCCCAGAGTCTTGTTGTAGGCAGCCATTTCACGCTCTCCCTGCAAGACGTGGATTTCCACCTGCGTCTGATTGTCGTCGGCCGTTGTGAATATCTCGCTCTTTTTCGTCGGTATGGTCGTGTTCCGCTCGATCAGTTTAGTGGATACGCCGCCCTTGGTTTCTATGCCCAGCGTCAACGGAGTCACATCCAGGAGCAGAATATCTTTTACTTCACCTTTTAGGACGCCCGCCTGGATGGCCGCGCCGACGGAGACGACCTCATCGGGATTGACGCCTTTATGCGGGTCTTTGCCTGTCAGCGACTTGACCAGATCGACCACAGCCGGCATGCGCGTGGCGCCGCCGACTAAAACAACGTGGTCCAGGTCTTTGCCTGTGACCTTGGCGTCTTTCATGGCTTGCTCGACAGGATGGTGGGTCTTCTCGACCAGGTCGGCCGTCAGTTTTTGAAACTCGGCCCTGGTTAAGGTCATCTCCAGATGCTTCGGACCGTTTTGGTCGGCGGTGACAAACGGCAGGTTTATCGAGGCCGACAGAGTGCTCGATAATTCTATCTTGGCCTTTTCAGCCGCTTCTTTGAGGCGCTGGAGCGCCATTTTGTCTTGAAGCAGGTCAATGCCGTTTTTGGCCTTGAAATCTTTGGCCATCCAATTCATAACGCGCTCGTCGAAATCGTCGCCGCCCAGATGATTGTTCCCGCTGGTGGCCTTGACCTCGAAGACCCCCTCGCCGATCTCCAGGACCGACACGTCGAACGTACCGCCGCCCAGATCGTAGACGAGAATAGTCTGATCGTGTTCCTTGTCCAGTCCGTAGGCGAGCGCGGCCGCCGTCGGTTCGTTGATGATGCGAAGCACTTCAAGGCCGGCGATCTTGCCGGCGTCCTTGGTCGCTTGGCGCTGGGGGTCCTCAAAATAAGCCGGGACGGTGATGACCGCCTGGGTTATCGTCTCGCCCAAATAAGCTTCGGCGTCTCTTTTTAGTTTCTGTAATATCTTGGCCGAGATCTCCTGGGGCGTATACTCCTTGTCGTCGATCTTGATCTTGTCGCTCGTGCCCATCCGCCGCTTTATCGAAGCGATGGTGCGCTCCGGGTTGGTTATAGATTGGCGCTTGGCCACCTCGCCGACTAATATCTCCCCCGTCTTGGAAAAAGCCACGATCGATGGGGTTGTCCGGCCGCCTTCCGAGTTTGGTACGACGGTCGGCTCGCCACCCTCCAGGACGGCCATGCACGAGTTGGTTGTTCCTAAATCAATACCAAGTACTTTTGCCATAAAACTCACTCCTTAATTACTAAGTCTGACAGCATCATAAAATCTAAGTCTTATGTTGTCAAGTTTTCTTAGGTGTCAAGATACATGATTATATACCCGGTCAAAGCAAGTGTGAAACGGGTTGGTTGATATGACGGATTTTGAGTGAAACAGATTTTGACTACCAACGCCTGCGTTCACCTGCCGCTACTTTGACCGGCCGGGTGGCGGTCGGGTGGAACGCCTTGTTAGCCCGGTTTTCAGAAAATATCTAATTGTATTTTGATAGTCTCACTAATTTTGAGTATATCTTCTT
>JAUXSL010000078.1 GCA_030679975.1 Actinomycetota bacterium | reverse complement strand
TTTGCGGCGGACGACAGGCAAATGAGCCCGTGACAAATAATGAACATACTCTTAGTTGCAGCAGTAGCCGCATTTGGGCTGATAGCCGGAAGCTTTTTAAACGTGGTCATCTACCGGGTCCCCAGACGGGAATCGGTGGTTTTGCCGTCTTCGCACTGTCCCGCTTGCGAGCGGCCTCTGGCGGCTTACGACAACATCCCGCTAATAAGCTACATTGTCTTAAAGGGCAAGTGCCGTTTTTGCGGAGCGCTCATCTCCGCGCAGTATCCCTTGGTGGAAGCGGTTACCTCTTTATTCTTCGTCACCAGCCTGCTTAAATACGGTTTGACCCCCGCTTTTTTTCTGGCCGTCTTTTTCTTGCTGGTCTTGCTGTCGGTCAGCGTCATCGATATCGAACACCTGATAATCCCTAATGTTATCGTCTTGCCGGCCATTGCTGTAGCGGCCGTTCAGATACCATTGTTCGCGTTCACCAAGCTCGACAACGTTTCACTTATGGACCAAGCATATTGGCTGTGGCCGGTCGTCGGCTTCCTGATCGGCGGCGGTTTGCTTTTCTTGTTGGCGATCGTTTGGCCTAACGGCATGGGCGGGGGCGACATAAAGTTGGCGGCGCTTATGGGCTTGTTTTTAGGCCGCTACGTGATCGTCGCCTTGTTCCTCGGTTTCTTGTTTGGGTCGCTCGGCGGCATAACAGCTATGAGCTTCTTTGGCAAGAGCCGCAAGGACTTGATCCCATTTGGCCCGTATTTGGCGCTCGGCAGCTTAATCGCCCTGTATGCGGGCGTGCCTTTGGTTAAATGGTATCTAAGCATATCGGGCTTGGGTTAAAGAGCCGCTAAACGATGTTGAAGTGTAAAGTATTGGTATAGCTGAACCGATATATTGTTTGAGAAGGGGCGAGTATGCTACACTTACTACTTGAAAATAGCGCTCTGCTAATAAAAGAGGTAAGAAGCGCCCATAAAACCACCGTAAATAATAGTAGCGGCAGTATTCATTAAACCAGTGATTGCGGGAGGCACAACAGGTGGGCATGTTTTCGGTCGGTAAAAAATCAGCTCCGATAGGGCTTGATATCGGCACCAACCTTTTCCGGGCCGTGCAACTGGCGCCCGGATCTCCAAAACCTCAACTCATTAATTATGGCTCCATTAAAGTGCCTGTCGGCGCGGTGGTTGAAGGCGAGATAGTCGATGTCGAAGCCGCCGGCTACGCATTGTCCCAGCTATGGAAGACCGCCGGCTTTACTTCAAAAAATGTCATTATCGGTATAGCCAGCCAGCGAGTCGTTGTCCGGTTGGTCGGCATGCCTTACATGGACCAATCCGAACTGGCGGGCGCTATCCAGTTTCAAGCGCAAGACTATATCCCGATCCCCGTTGAAGAAGCCATTATCGACGCCCAGATAGTCAGTGAATATCTGGGCGAGAATGAAGAAAAGATGATGGAGGTACTCCTGGTCGCGGCCCAACGGGATATGGTCAACAATACGGTCAGCGCGGTCGAGCAAGCGGGGCTGAAACCTCAAATCATAGATTTGTCGGCTTTTGCGATTGTACGGTCGCTTCTGGCGGACGATAGCTTCTTCTTATCTGAAGAGGGGGCCGAAGAGGAGACCGCCGTATCCGCCGCCGCATTGATCAATATCAGTTCCGGGCTGACAAATATTGTCGTTGTAGAGCAAGGCGTGCCGCGATTCGCTCGCGTAACGCCTCTGGCGGGCAACGATTTAACTCAAGCCATCGCGGACTCATTGGGGTTGACCTTTGATGAAGCCGAAGAGCTCAAGACAAAAGTCGGGCTGCCGGAGATCGGCGGCGAACAGTTGCCGGTACCCAGCGACCTACCGGACAACTTGAAGATTCATGTCGAGGCGGCCCAGAGCATCATGGAAAATCAGGTCGGACACTTCATAGCCGAGATACGGCGCTCGCTGGACTATTATCTCACGCAAGCCACGCAAATCAGAAATATCACGCGCCTCGTAATTACCGGATCGGGCGCGAAACTTAACAATTTCGGGGCTTATATCGAACGCGGGTTGCAAGCGAAAGTCGAGATTGGCGCTCCACTGAACCAAGTCCAACCCAGCCCCAAAATACCGCCGGATATGTTGGCCGACGATGAACTGTCTCTCGCGGTCAGTCTGGGCTTGGCCCTGAGGAGTTTTCAGTAGTGGATAAGATCCAGATAAATCTACTACCCAAGGAAGTACTGGAAAAGCGGAAAGGCGAGCAGTGGCTGGCGTTTATGCTTCTGGGCCTGGTTGTTATGGTCGGAGCTCTGGTTCTCGTCTATGGCGTCAATTTTGTCCGCGTATCTCAGGAAAGAACGAACCTGGATATTATTAAGGGCGAAAACGAACAGGTACAGTCGCGGATAAAAAAAATCGAGAATTTTGAGGCGAATAAGAATCTTGTGGAATCGCGCGAGCGGTTGGTGGCCACGGCCATATCCGGCAAATACAGTTGGTCTCGATTTTTGAATAATGTCAGTTTGATCGTGCCGAACGAAGTCTGGTTGCAGACGCTGACCGTGGCCAAAGACGGGTCGATAAGCTTTTCCGGGTCGGCCTTGGCCGGCGCCGCGGCCTCCGGAATCGGCCACACTCCGGTCGCGAAATGGCTGGTCCATCTAGCGGAATTAAACGACATACAGGATGTCTGGTTAAGCTCGTCTACGAAATCAGATGGCGGCGCGGCCGGGTCGGCCGCGGGTCCATCTCAACCGACGACCGGCACCGTTGAATCGTCGGCAACCATCACCTTTGAAACTTCGGCTAAGATAAAATCTCTTGGGGCCGGCTCGAGTGCTCCTGCCCCGCCTGCGCCCGGAGGACGACTCTGATGGCATTTAAGCTGTCTCCAAGAGATCAGATCATAGCCATGGGGGTCGGAGCTCTGTTAATATTGGTTGTCACGGTACTACTGGTGCTCAAGCCGCAGTTTGCGAAGATATCAAACCTTAAGGCTGAACAAGAGACTGAGAAGACTAGTCTGGGCCAGGCCAAATTAAAGCTGCAGCAACTTGACGCGATTCGCGCGGAGGCGGCGGACATTGAAGCCAAGCGTATATCGCTATCGCGGCGCTTGCCCGATGACGCTGAATTGCCGACGCTCGTGGTGGAACTCCAAAAGGTGGCTAACAGGGCCGGCTTGGATTTTGGCTCGGTGCAAGTTGGCGCCGTCGCGGAGCAATCAGGCTATGCTGAAATCCCGCTTTCGCTAGCAGTGACCGGCACATTTTACAGCATAGTCGATTATCTGTATCGGTTGGAGAAGTCGACCCGGGAGATAGTCGTGGACTCTTTTTCGCTCCAGCCGGCGACCTATCCCCAATTGCAAATTAGTATACAAGCGCGGGCATTTAAAACGACAAACACCGCTGTCCCGCAACTGCCGCCGCCAAGTCCGGCGCCCGCCGCAGGCGCGCCCGCGGCGGGCGGAACACAATAGGAGTTGTCTGTGGCTTCCTTTAATGACCGAATAAAAGAATACGGTTCGACACCTACCGGAAAGATTGTCGTTATCGCGGCGCCCGTGGCTGTGCTGGTTTTGATCGTGGCTGTGGTCGCGTTAACTATGCTGGGTTCGGGTAGCTCGGATGTCCAACAGGCCGGCGATTTGAAACCGCTGGGATCGACAGCCGCGAGCGGGACGGATGCGGCGGCGCCGGCGGAATCGACATCCCCCCAAACACTGGAGACCAGCGAACCGCCGGTAAATCAAGATTATGAAGTCTTTGAGACCCGCGACCCGTTTAAGCGTCCCGATGCTACCGAGACGCAGTCCTCGCCGGTCACGGCTTCACCGACTTCCGCAAGCGCCACGGGCACGGCGACACCGGCCGCGGGGCAGCAGAGCAGCGTTCTCTCTCTGAAAAGCGTCAGCAGCCAAAACGGTGTGCTGTATGCTAACGTTGACTATGGCGCTAATTCATATGTCGTTAGGGCGGGCGAGAGGGTCGGAGCTTCGCCGTATCAGATCACGTCGGTCAGTTCCGAGAACGCCACTTTCCTCTATGGAGACGATTCCTTAACGCTGCGCGTCGGCGAGGATGTGCAGAAGTAGAGTTTCTGGTATCTTTAACCCATGTTGAGATTTCTCACGGCCGGCGAGTCGCACGGTCAAGGCTTGGTCGCTATCATCGAAGGCATCCCAGCGGGTCTTGCGCTCACAGCTGAGCGGATAGACCGGGATTTGGCGCGCCGCCAATTAGGCTTTGGCCGGGGCGGACGGATGAAGATCGAAAGCGACCGGGCGCAAATAACCTCAGGTGTCCGTCATGGGCTGACGATCGGTTCTCCCATCGCTCTCTTGATCGGTAACCGGGATTGGGATAACTGGTCTGTCAAGATGGCGGTCGGACCTGTAGGTGAACCGGTTGAGACAGCGCGAAGTCCCAGACCCGGCCATGCCGACCTGGCCGGCGCCCTCAAGACCGGCCAGCGGGATATCAGGAACATTCTTGAGCGGGCCAGCGCCAGAGAGACGGCCGCCCGCACGGCTGTCGGCGCTGTCGCCAAAACACTCTTATCGGAGATAGGCGTCACAATTATCAGCCATGTGGTTCAAATCGGTTCGGTCACGACCGGCGGCGGTCGGCCCGAGGCTGACGCCGCCGATAAAATCGACAGTTCTCCCGTCCGGTGCCTCGATGCTGAAGCGACGGTCGCGATGGTGGAGGAGATAAAGAGGGCGGCCGAAGCGAAAGACACTGTCGGCGGGATATTCGAGGTCATCATTTACGGCTGCCCGCCCGGGCTGGGGAGTTACAGCCAATGGGACAGGCGCTTAAACGCCAACCTCTGCCGCGCTCTCGCCTCGATTCCCGCCATCAAGGGGGTAGAGGTCGGTGATGGCTTTGACCTCGGCTGCCGCTTTGGATCGGAAGCGCATGACGAGATAGCCCACGATAGCCGTCGCGGCTACTTTAGGACGACAAACCGCGCCGGCGGCATCGAAGGCGGCATGTCCAACGGGGAGGCGATCATTCTTCGCGCCGCTATGAAACCTATCCCCACGCTCGGCGCCGGCCTTAAGACTGTCGATATCGTCTCCAAAGAAGTCACGACGGCGTTGTCGGAGCGGTCGGATATCTGCGCTCTGCCGGCCGCGGCCGTTATTGGCGAGGCAATGGCTGCTTTGGAGTTGGCCGGGGCGGCGCTGGAAAAATTCGGCGGCGACTCCCTGGTTGAGTTCAAGCGCAATGTGGATGGGTATTTGGAGCAGATCAAGGACTCATGAAAAGCATCGCCCTTATCGGTTTTATGGGCAGCGGCAAGTCGACGGTAGGGCCGCTTCTGGCGCGGAGGCAGGGCCGGCCTTTTTTCGACCTGGATTCGATAGCCGAACGGTTGTCGGGGAAGACGGTATCGGAAGTCTTTTCCGGCGAGGGCGAGAGCGGCTGGCGGTTGTGGGAGAGCCGGGCTTTGGCGGAGGTTGTCGAAGAAGAGTTGCCCTTTGTCCTCGCTTGTGGCGGCGGGGTTGTATTGGACGCTAAGAACCGGGATATTCTGCGCCAACGTTTTCTGACGATCTACCTGGATGTCTCGGAAGCCGTCTTGATCGAGCGATTGCGCCGCAATAAAGGGCGTCCGCTCTTAGCGGTAGCCGAGCCGGAGGCGGCTATCGCCGCGCTGCTTAAAGCCCGCCGGGCGCTATATGAAGCGGCCGCCCATCTGATTATCGAAACCGACCTGAAGAATCCGACTGAGGTGGCCGACGAAGCGCAAACAGCGGTCGCTAAGCTGACAGGGGCATGATGGAATCAGGGGTTGACGACAAAGTTCGCGTCGAATTGGGCGCGCGAAGCTATGATATTCTCATCGGACCGGGGCTGCTGGCCAAAGTAGGCGACTTGACGGCTTCGGTTTTGCCGGCTACCCAAGGCGCCGTTATTATCACCAATCCCGCCATTGCCCGTCTCTATGGCGGCACTGTGGAGCGTGGCCTTAGATCCGCCGGATTTAAGGTGACGACATTGGAGGCCCCGGCGGGCGAACGGGCTAAAAGCTTGGCGGCGGCGAATAAGATATACGGGCGTCTGCTTGAGCTTGGCGCCGACCGCCAAACCGTCATACTCGCCCTGGGCGGCGGCGTAATTGGCGATTTGGCCGGGTTTATTGCCGCTACGTACATGCGCGGGGTTCCATATATACAACTGCCGACGACGTTGCTGGCGCAGGTGGATAGCAGCATCGGGGGAAAGACAGCGGTCGATCACGCGCTGGCAAAGAATACAATCGGGGCATTTTATCAGCCGAAATCGGTCATCATCGATCCGCTGGTCCTGGAAACGCTGCCGCCGCGTGAATTGCGCACGGGCTTAAGCGAGGTCATTAAATACGCCTTAATCAGCGGCGAGCCGCTGCTTAGCCGGGTGAGAGAACTGCTCTCGCTCGACCTCGGCGGTCATAATGAGAGAACGCGGCCCAAAGCCCCGGATGCAAGGCTGACGAAGCCTGAGGCGAGGGAGCGTATACATGATTACGTGACCGAACCGAAGGCAAGGAAAACGCAGCAGACGGGGTTTTCGGGCGCGCTTCTGGCCGGGATCATCGCTGATTGCTGTCGGTATAAGGCCGAGGTCGTGGCCGGGGATGAGCGGGACCTTGGCCGCCGGGCCGTGCTCAATTACGGCCACACTATCGGCCACGCGATCGAGGTCGCCGCCGGCTATAGGCGGTATAATCATGGTGAGGCTGTCGCTGTCGGTATGATAGGCGCGGCCCGGATCGCGCAGGCTAAGGGCTGGTTAAAGCCGGCGGATGTCCGGCTCCATCAGGAATTGATACGCGCGGCCGGATTACCGTCGACGACGGTCAAGGTCGCCGCGGCTGAAATTTATAAGCATCTGAAACACGACAAAAAACGGGAACAGGGAAGCGATCGCCTGGTTTTGCTAAAAGGCTTGGGGCGGCCGGTTGTCGCGCCGGTCGAGCCGAATCTGATCAAAAAGACCATAGCGGGCTTGAGCGGAGGCGTGAAATGAGAGTCTTAGTCATCCATGGGCCGAATCTGAATCTTCTTGGTGAGAGGGAAGTAGCCATATACGGGCCGGTGACCCTGGACCAGATCAACGATTCAATGAAAAGCCGGGCTTTGGAGCTGGGGATCGACCTTGAGTGCCGGCAATCCAACCATGAAGGCGAAATCATCGAACAGATCCAAGGCGCCCGCCAAGGTTGCGATTGCCTGATTATAAATCCGGCGGCTTTTACTCACTATAGCATTGCGATCAGGGACGCGCTGGCCGCGCTGGAGATACCGATAATCGAGGTCCACCTCTCGAATATCTATTCCCGGGAGCCTTTCCGGCACAAATCCGTGACGGCCGGAGTGGCAACCGGCCAGATAAGCGGGTTTGGGCCGTCCAGCTATGCGCTGGCGCTCGAGGCGGCGGCCATGATGCCCGGACGAAAGTGAAGTGTGAGTCGGCTTGACCAAGCCTGACCTCGGTTTAGGCCGGCTTGAAAGGTTGCGGGCCCTACTCTCGGCGGAGGTGCCCGCCCTAATCGTCAACAGCGTCGCTAATATCCGCTATCTGCTCGAAGCGCCGACGATGTTCGACGACGATTTTGGCGGAATTCTGCTGGTTACGGAGAAGACCGCCGCGCTCATCGTGGATTCGCGATACTCAGGTCAAACAAAAGAAGCTGATTTGGACTGCGAGGTCGAGCCGGTGGTTGGCTCGCTCTGGGAAACGCTGGCGAAAGCGGCTAAGCGAAGCAAATTAAGGCGGGCCGGATTCGAGTCGCGTTATTTGACGGTGGCCCAGTGGCAACAGCTGACAAAGGACGTCCCCATCGAACTTGTTCCGGCGAAAGATCTGGTGGAGCAGTTGCGGGCGGTTAAGGAAGCTTCTGAAATCGACTGCTTGGCCAAGGCGGCGCGCATCGCCGACGAGGTATTCAATGAGATATTGAACTTTCTGGGGCCGGGTTTGTCCGAGCGCGAAGTCGCCCTGGAGATAGATTTCAAGATGCGCCGCGCGGGCGCCGAAAAATCAAGTTTTGCCACGATCGTCGCCACCGGGCCCAATTCAGCGTATCCGCATGCCGGGGCGGGTAGCCGCCGCACGCAGCTCGGGGATCTTATTAAGATGGATTTTGGCGCTGTTTATGAAGGCTATCATTCCGATATGACCAGAACGGTCGTCCTCGGGGCCGCCACCGATAGGCAAAGGCATGTCTACGCCGCTGTGTTGGAAGCTCAGACAGCGGTGCTCGATGGTCTTCGGCCCGGGTTGACCGGCGCTGAAGCCGATGCTTTGGCGAGAAATGTTTTTGAATCTATTGGCATGGCCAAGAATTTCGGACATAATCTAGGCCACGGTGTCGGGCTGGAAGTGCATGAGTCGCCGATCTTAGGTCAAAAAAGCGAGGGCCGGCTCGATGTCGGCGCGGTCTTTACCGTTGAGCCGGGACTATATTTTCCGGGCTTCGGCGGTGTCCGAATAGAGGACATGGTCGTCATGAGGGAGAATGGTATCCAGATACTGACAAACAGTGCAAAACAGCTAGTGGAATTATGATGCAAGATGCAGGATATTTCCCACTGTCATTCCTGCGGAAGCAGGAATCCAGTACGTAGACGCTGACGAACAGCACAACGCGATGGAGTACAAATGCAAATATCAACGAACCAGTTTAAGACCGGGATGGCCATCGAGCTTGACGGCACCCTCTTTTTCATAGTCGATTTCCAACATGTCAAACCGGGCAAAGGCGGCGCCTTTGTCAGGACAAAGCTCAAGAATGTCAGAACGGGCGCGGTCTTAGATAAGACCTTCCGGGCGGGGGAGAAATTTGAAGTGGCCCACCTGGAGCACAAGAAGATGCAGTACTTATATGAAGAAGAATCCGGCGCCTGCTTCATGGATAATGAAACTTATGAGCAGCTGACGTTGACAAAAGAGCGATTGGGCGACGTCATGAAATATGTCAAAGAGAATATGGATGTCGACATGCTCATCTATCA
>JAUXSL010000041.1 GCA_030679975.1 Actinomycetota bacterium | reverse complement strand
GCAACTGTAACTATTTCCAATGTTCGATACCAAGTAATTGGTCAGTAGTGTTGAATGAGTGGGGCGGGCTCGGGCCCGCCCCACGATTTTTTATGAATCATAAAACTTGGAGGCGCTATGGAAAACGTAGAAACTCTTAAGCAACAAAACAGCGGCCAATGGCAAGGTTTGCCTACTACCACTATGTTCTTGATAGTAGTGGTTCTACTGGCGCTGACATTATTCTTCAGCTTCATTCGTCCACTGAACCAATTGGGCGTAACCGGTCTGCCTCAAGCCGGGAGTGTCGACAAGCAATTTTCCGGCGACAGGGTTTTTCTGAGCTATTCCTCCCAGTGGAATGCTCTTAATCAGGGCGAGCTGGCTAAGTACAACGGCGCCTTCATGTTTGCGGTGGAGCGCGCCAATCCGCACGCGTTTGTGAGCGTTAAAGTGCAAACCGTTAACGCCCAAGGCGTTAACCTGGCCCAACTGGCGAAAAGTCTGGATAAAGAAATTGTCCGGGAATTTACCGATGCCAAGAAAAAGGGCCAGAGCATTATTCAACTCGATGACGGTAAAGCTTTAAGGTATGAGTACAGTTTCAAGTCCGCGAACAACCTAAGAGTGCGCGAGCAACTAGTGATAGTCCCGGCGGGGCGGAAAGTATACCATTTATCGGCGTCGGCGGCGGATCAGGATTTTGACGGCGTCCGCCCGGAAATCGACAATCTAGTAAAGAGCTTCCAAACAGAATAAGATTCGGGCGTCGGGATATCCGATTATTTACGTTAGCCATTTGGTTTGGTAATCTATTGGTACCACAGAAAGGGGGTGGTCCGATTGTTAAAGACCAGTGGAGGTGACTGTAGCTAGGCGCTACAAGTTACTTTGGCGCGATCAAGCCTTGTGGCGCCTCTAATCCAGACAGTTTCACCGAGCAGGGCCCTTTTAGGGCCCTGCTTCCTTCTTTTATTCTCTTGTTTTTGTTTATTCGGCCAGAAGGGCTGAGAATTGGGCCTCGTGCTCTTCTTCGGCGGCTAAGATATCTTCAAAAAGGTTTCTGGTGACGACATCGCCTTCCGAATCGGCTTTAGCGACGATTTGCCGGTAAAGCGTTATCGCGTCTCTTTCCGACTCAAGGTCATCGGAGATCATCTTCTCCAGATCGCCTCCCACCTTGATCTCAACCGGTTTGGTCGTCGGCGCGGCGCCGAAATAATCGAGCCGGTCGGCTATGGCTTCGGCGTGCTTCATTTCGACGATCGAGATATCTCTGATTAATTTGCGAAATGACGGGCTGGCTAAACCCTTGCCCATGACGTGATGCCACATATACTGGACCGAAACCGCCAGTTCTTTAGCGATGCCCTGCTGCATCAAAGCGATCAGTTCTTCCTTTGGTTGCCTTAATTCTACTATTTGTTCCTGTCCCAGTGGGACCACCTCCTCTAAGCGGCCTTTGCGGCTTCAAGCGCGACCAATAAACAAGTGAGCGTTTTTTGGATGCCCGGAACCTTTTGGATCTCGGATACCACCAAGTGACCCAGTTCGTCGGACGTGCCCGCTTCGGCGTAGGCGATCGCGTCATATGGTCCGGTGACGGCTTCAACCGACCTGACGCCGGGTATCGCTACTATCCGCTGTGCTGCTTCGCCAACTGACCCGGGCTGGGTGTTTATCAATACATATGCGGCTACCATGTCTATCCCCCCTTAATGATTAGTCATTATAATGTACCCATCTTGACTTTATTGGGACCGCCGGCGGCGAAAGATGGGGAGAAGAGAACTGTGATAGTTGGGATACCGAAAGAGATCAAGGCGGACGAGAACCGGGTGGCTCTGACGCCCGCGGGCGCGGCCGAGTTGGTCAAAGAGGGACATAAAGTGCTGATCGAAGGCGGCGCCGGATGGGGCAGCCACATCGGCGATGAGGAATTCGAGGCTGCCGGGGCAATGATAGTTCCGCGCGCCGAGGATGTCTGGGCGGCGGATCTGGTCGTCAAAGTCAAAGAGCCGATCGCGGCGGAATACCCATTGCTCCGCCGCGGCCGGGGATTGTTCTGCTTTTTGCACCTGGCCGCCAACAAGCCCCTGACCCAGGCGCTTATAGACTCCGGCGTAGCGGCGATCGCCTACGAAACCGTCGAATCCGACGACGGCAGGTTGCCGCTGTTGGCGCCGATGAGCGAGGTGGCCGGCCGGCTCTCCCCTCAGATCGGAGCGCATTTCCTTGAGAAACCAAACGGCGGTCGAGGGGTTCTGCTCGGCGGGGTTGCCGGCGTGCCGCCGGCCCGCGTCGGCGTAGTGGGCGGGGGTATCGTCGGCAACAACGCGGCCTTAATCGCTTTAGGTCTGGAAGCAAACGTCACTATTTTAGATACCGACCTGGATAGATTAAGGTATCTCGCGGAGATCCATGCCGGACGCTTGGCTACCTACATGTCGAATACACTCAATCTCGCGCAAGTAGTGGCGGAATCAGACTTGCTGATCGGCGCGGTGCTGACACCGGGAGCCAAAGCGCCGAAGTTGATTTCAAGTGAAATGGTGGCGACAATGAAGCCCGGCTCGGTCATTGTCGATGTCGCCATCGATCAGGGCGGGTGCGTCGAAACCTCACAACCGACCACGCATAGCGATCCGGTTCGCGTTGTCCATGACGTCCTCCATTACGCCGTCACCAATATCCCCAGCGCCGTGCCGAACACTTCGACCTATGCCCTGACAAACAGCACTTTGCCGTGGCTCCTCCAATTGGCCGGCAAGGGGTGGCGGCAGGCTTGCCTGGACAACCCGGCGCTCCGCAAAGGGCTCAATGTAGTCGACGGACGCCATATCTTCGGAAAAACCACACCGCTCTGAGAGACACGTCCTGAATAGGGTAAAAAAACCTCATGAAAGAGTTTACGGTCTTCAGTTTTGCGGCTCCGGAAGACGGCTGGTTGGCCAATTCCCACTATTTCCATACGCCGGATGGGATTTTTCTCTTCGACACCCAGCTGCTGGTCGATTACGCCGAGGCCTTGCTTGAACAGATAACGGGCGATGCCAACGGGCAAGAGATAACATCGGTCTTTATTACCCATCCGCACCCGGACCATTACAACGGCTCGCCGCTGTTCGAGCGTCACACAAAAGCGAAGTTTCATTCCACCCGAGCGACCGCGAAGATCATCGCGAAGCGGGCCGACCAAGATTTAAAAGACCTTAAGAGCTTGTATAAGCGGCGGTTGCCGCAAACGTTTGTGACCCCGACCGAGCTGTTTAAAGAGCACTTGGAGATAAAATGGAAGGGGTTGACTTTACGTCTAACGGAGACCGGATTATCCGAAAGTCCATCCAACTTGGTCTGCTATATACCGGAAAAACAAGTCCTGATAGGCGGGGATTTGATTTACAACCGCGTCCACCTCAAGTTTAACGATGGAAACCCCGACGCCTGGCGCCTGGCGCTCAGACGGCTGAAAGGTCTTAAGATCAAGAGGATTTATCCGGGGCACGGGCCGGTGGCCGGAGCCGAGATAATCTCGCATTTGATCAGGTATATCGACCATTTTCAGTTGGCGGTGGATTATTTCGCCAAGGGCAAGGGGGCACTAGACGCGGACGATCGTCGCCGGATAGTCAATGTCATGTGCGACAAATACCCCGACTACCAATTGCCGGACAACCTTGACGCTAGCATCGACGCCGAGATTGCGCGACAGCGGGGAAGGAAAGTGGCATAAAGGCTAAATGCCATAGGCGAGCCGGTCGGCCAGAGCCGGCGGCAGACCGGCGGCGCGTATCTTGGCCGCGGTTATCTCAAATTGATACTCGATGCGATGCCAGATGACCGACATCTCGCCTGGTTCAAAAATCAGGAAAGACGCCCGGGGGTCATGATCTCTTGGTTGACCCACACTCCCCGGATTGACCATCCAGCGGTCCCCGAGTTCCTTTAGGAATATCTTAGCCCCGGCCGCGGGCCTGAACTGATAGGTTGGCTCGTTGCCTCGTCTGGCGTATATCATCGGGATATGCGTATGGCCGAAAAAACAGATCTCCGTTTGAAAATGCGGGAAGCACGCCGATGCGATCTCGGATGTTGTTACATATTCCCAAGTGGGGTCACGAGGGCTGGCATGGACCAGAGAAGCGGCCGAAAGCCCCGTCTGCCGCGTTATCCTCCGCCTCGGCTCAGTCACGTAATCGCACATACGCTCCCTCGCCTCGACGCTGCACCCCACGCGACAGGTCTCGCGGGGACCCCGGTTCGTCTGCCTTGCATCTGCGGCTTTGGGCCGCGTTCTCCAGTTTATAGTTCCGGAGGCGCGTCTCTTGCGACTTCAGCAACTCATAGTATAATTACGTTTCTATGAAACAGATCAAGCTACCCATCTTTGACGACATAAAACGTGACCCTGTTTTTACGGCCCACCTGGAGCAAGCCGATATGGCGATGGGGGCGCTCGGCTACACCGAACACGGTTTTCGCCATGCCGATCTCGTCGCCCATATCAGCGCCAACATCATGCGCCACCTCTCTTTTCCGGAGCGCCAGGCGGAGCTGGCCGCCATCGCCGGTTATCTTCATGATATCGGTTGCTCTATTAGCCGCAGCTTTCACGGGGTCTCCGGGGCCTTGCTGGCCAAGCCGCTTTTGGAAAATAAAGGCCTGACCCCGAAAGAGGTCGCCGTCGTCTTGAGCGCCATCGGTAATCATGAAGAAGAGCACGGCTGGGCGACGAGCGAAGTCAGCGCCGCCTTGATATTG
>JAUXSL010000068.1 GCA_030679975.1 Actinomycetota bacterium | reverse complement strand
CGGGTCGATGAGTTCATTGACGTCATCTTAAACGACCCGCCGGCTGTCGTTACCACGGGCGCGGGCAGCCCCGGGAAATACGTGCCGGCATTGAAAGCCAAGGGCATCAAGGTCATGCCTGTCGTTCCCAGCGTCGCCCTGGCGCAGCGTATGGCCAGGGCGGGTGTCGATGCTTTGGTCGCGGAGGGGACTGAATCCGGCGGCCATATCGGCGAACTTACAACGATGGTCCTTGTCCCCCAGGTGGTTGACGCGGTCGACATTCCCGTAGTGGCCGCCGGCGGCATCTTAGATTCCAGAGGGGTGGTGGCGGCGCTGGCCTTGGGCGCCCAAGGAGTGCAGATGGGAACGCGTTTTCTGGCCGCCGCCGAAACCGATATCCATCCCAAGATAAAAGAGGTTATTATCGGCGCTAAAGACAGAGATACCGTCGTTACCGGCCGCTGCACCGGACATCCGGTCCGCGTGCTTAAGAACAAGCTCTCGAGAGAGCTGGAACGCCTCGACGCCGAAAATAACCCAGCTGAACTCGAGAAGCTGGGTACGGGCAAGATGCGCCTGGCGATGCACGACGGCGACATCGAGTGGGGCAGCTTAATGTGCGGTCAGGGGGCCGGATTGGTCAAAGCCGTGCAACCGGCTGCCGAGATAATAAAAGAGCTGATAACCGGAGCTGAAGAGATAATCACCCGTCTGGGTAACAATAACCGTCCATGACACTGGCGGCCGTTTTTCCCGGGCAAGGTTCACAATATCTAAGCATGGGCCTGGAGCTGGTAGACAGGTACCCGGAGGTTATCGACGTATTTGCCGTGGCTGAGGATGTAACCGATCAGCCGCTCGCCGAGATGGTCTCTAAAGGGCCGAAAGAATTATTGGATGAAACTATCAATGCGCAGCCGGCGATATTTACCGTCAATTATCTTTATTGGCGCATTCTAAAACAAAAAGGTTTTCATCCTGATTATGTCGCGGGCCATAGTCTTGGAGAGCTGTCGGCCTGCCTGGCCGCCGGTGTCTTCTCGTTCGAAGAGGGTTTGCGCATAGTTAAGCGACGGGCTGAACTGATGTCGCGAGCCGCGCTTGAAACCGGCGGCGGCATGATGGCGGTGCTCGGTCTCGATGACGAAAAAGTTGCGGAGGTCGCCGCCGCGGTCGGCTTGCAGCCGGCCAACTACAACTGTCCGGGCCAGGTGGTGGTGGCGGGGCCTAATAGGAATCTGGAGCAGGGCGGCGATGCTTTCAAGAGCGCGGGCGCCGGAAAGGTTGTTAGGTTGGCCGTCAGCGGGGCATTTCATTCGCCCGCCATGGCGACGCCGGCCAGGCTTTTCGGCGATTGGCTTCACCCCCTTGATTTCCACGATCCGCAAATACCGATAATCAGCAACGCGACGGCGGAGCCGCTCTTATCGGCCGATGATGTTAAGGCGGCGTTAGCCTCGCAGCTGGTTCGGCCGGTACGCTGGCAAGCCTGTATCGAGCGTCTCGCTCAGCGCGGGGTGGACACATTCATAGAAGTCGGTCCGGGCCGGGTCCTTAGCGGTCTCATCGAGCGCATAGCCCCGGAAGCGAAGGTCGAGCATGTTGCCGATAGGTTGAATGTTTAGAGGTAAAAATTGCAGAACGCGGCCCAAAGCCCCAGATGCAAGGCCGACGAACGCCGAGGTGAGGGAGCGTATGTGCAATTACGTGACCGAACCGAGGCGGAGGATAACGCGGCAGATGGGGTTTTCGGTCGCGTTCCGGCCAAAAACTTGACAAAAACCATCGCTTGCCTGTATGAAAAGCAATGACGGGAAACGGAGATATTTTGGACTTCACCGGTAAAATAGCGATAGTGACGGGCGGCTCGCGCGGCATAGGCAGAGCCACGGCTTGCCGTTTGGCTGAATTGGGTGCGATTGTGGCGGTAAACTATGTTAAAGGCGCCGATGCCGCCGAAGCAGTGGTCGACCAGATTAGCTCGTCAGGCGGGGAGGCGATCGCCGTCCGGGCCGATGTGGCCGATCACGGCGAGGCCGCGAATATGATCGATCAAGTGGTCGCCCGGTTCGGCCGATTAGACGTGCTTGTAAACAACGCCGGAATTACCAGAGACGGATTGATCGTCCGGCTGAAACTGGAAGACTGGGCGGACGTGCTTAAGACGAATCTCGGCGGGGCCTTCAATTGCACTCAGGCGGCTGCCAAAAAGATGATCAAGCAAAAAGAAGGCGCAATCGTCAATATCTCTTCAATTGTCGGGGTCATCGGCAATGCCGGCCAGTCAAACTACGCCGCCGCCAAGGCCGGCCTCATCGGTTTGACGAAAAGCGTCGCCAAGGAACTGGCTCCGAGAAACATAAGGGTCAATGCCGTGGCTCCGGGCTTTATCGCCACTGAAATGACCGAGGAGTTTAACCAGGAATTGCGGGCGACGATTGCCGGGCGAATACCTCTCGGACGGTTTGGGGTCGCGACGGAAGTCGCTGAGGCTGTTGTTTGGCTGGCTTCGGACGCAGCCGCTTATATAACCGGGCAGACCCTGATAATCGACGGGGGCTTGGCGATGTGACTGGTGAAAAGCGGAAGGCGGGTTCAGAGATTCCTGCTGGAGTTTACCCCGTATCCCCGATCGTAGTCGAGGACATGCTTGATACGGGGCAGGAATGACATTTCAATGTGTCATTCCGCGCTTGACGCGGAATCTAAAGGCCTCATATGAATAGACAAAGCAAAGGAAGCGCGTAAAGAAAGGAGAATTTATGAGTGAGGTATTGGACAAAGTCAAGGAAATCGTCGTCGACCAACTAGGCGTGGATGCAGAGGAAGTAAAGCTAAACTCCGCCTTTGTCGACGACCTTGGAGCCGATTCGCTTGACGTGGTCGAGTTGGTAATGGCGCTGGAAGAAGAGTTTAACCTGGAGATCCCCGATGAAGACGCCGAGCGCATTTCAACGGTGTCTGAAGCGGTCAACTATATTGAGGAAAAGCTCTAAGCGGAATGTGAGCAAAAGGGAAAACTTGGAGACCGCAGCTAGACGAGTTGTAATCACCGGCATGGGCGTTGTTTCGCCCGTGGGTATTGGAAAAGAAAAATTTTGGGCCTCCCTGATCAACGGGCGCTCGGGTATCGGGCAAATAACCTTGTTCGATGCCGCCGAGTACCCGGTTACCATAGCCGGAGAGGTCACTGATTTTGATATCTCAGACAAGGTCGAACCAAAAGAGCTGCGTCATCTGGACAGGTTTGTCCAATTCGCGATCAAGGCCGCGGATGAAGCGATAGAAGATTCAGGCATAAACATCGCCGCGAACGCGGCCCGGGTGGGGGTCATCGTCGGTTCCGGGATAGGCGGCTTGCGTACGCTTGAGGACCAGCATATAGTCTTGCGGGAGCGCGGGCCGCGCCGGGTCAGCCCGTTTCTTATTCCGATGATGATACCGGATCTGGCGGCCGGTCAGATATCTATTTATTTCGGAGCCAAAGGCCCCAATTTTTGCCCGGTCAGCGCTTGCGCAACAGCTACTCACGCGGTGGGCGAAGCGTTTGAGACTATCCGGCGCGGGGCCGCCGACGCCTGCATAGCGGGAGGCGCCGAGGCGCCGATAACCCCGTTGGGGGTTGCCGGGTTCGCGGCCATGAAAGCGCTGTCGACGCGCAATGACGAGCCGCAAAAAGCCAGCCGGCCGTTTGACGCCAAGCGGGATGGCTTTATCATCGGCGAAGGGTCGGGCATTGTTGTCCTTGAAGAACTCGAGGCTGCTTTGAGCCGGGGCGCTAATATCTATGCCGAGCTGGTCGGTTACGGCGCCACGGGGGACGCGTATCATATAACCGCCCCTGACGTGACGGGAAGCGGCGCCGCGCGCTCGATGACGATCGCGATAGAACAGGCCGGCCTCACGCCCCTCGACGTAGATTATGTTAACGCGCATGGGACCTCGACGCCGGCCAATGACAAGCTTGAGACGCTGGCGACCAAGATGGTCTTTGGCGAGGCCGCGAGATCCTTATTGATAAGCTCGACAAAATCAATGACCGGTCACTTGCTTGGGGCCGCCGGGGCGGTCGAGCTGGTCGCCTCGGTGTTGACGATTGAGAGCGGCATCGTGCCGCCGACGATTAATCAAGAATATCCCGATCCTGATTGCGACCTCAACTATGTGCCGAACGAGGCGGTCGAGGCGAAAGTCGGGACGGCGCTCTCTAATTCCTTTGGTTTCGGCGGTCACAACGCATCGATTGTGGTCAGGAAATGGACCGGCTAGGCGCCGTTCCTGTGAAAATAGAAATCTAAGGATATATATGTCCGATCATGAAAAAGCCGTAAAAAAAGCCCAAGAAGCGCTGGGCATAAAATTCAACGATGAATATCTGTTGCGGGTCGCGCTTACCCATAGCTCATTCGCGTATGAGATAGGCGCAGCCGATTTCAACGAGAAGCTTGAATTCTTAGGCGACTCGGTCTTAGGTATTATCATCACGGAATATATTTTTCACGCCTTCCCGAAATTTCAAGAAGGCGGCCTGGCGAAATTACGCGCCAACCTGGTGCGGGCTGAGACCCTGGCAGAGATCGCGCGAGAGCTGCGCGTAGGCGAATTTGTCCTAATCGGCCGGGGCGCGGAGCAATCAGGCGGCCGGCGCAATGAGTCAATACTCGCTGACTGCATGGAAGCGATCATCGGCGCGGTCTACATCGATCAGGGTATCGAAGTGACAAGGGATTTCATCATCGAGCTTTTTCGCGGCAGGATATCGGAGCAAGGCAAAGCCAAAGAGCTGGGCGACCCAAAGACCACTCTACAAGAGCTCACGATGGAGCGATGGTCGGCTTTACCGGATTACGAAATGGTCAGTCAGGACGGCCCGGCCCACCGGCCGATATTTTCGGCTGCGGTAACGGTCAGAGGACAAGTATATGGCCGTGGCGTCGGCACCAGCAAGAAGCGCGCCCAACAGATAGCGGCTAAAGAGGCCCTGAAAGAAATATCAAAGCTGGAGTTTTAAATTGTATCTTCGTTCGGTAACTATCCGCGGGTTCAAATCATTTGCCAACAAGTCGGTGCTTCGGTTTGAACCCGGAACGACAGTCATCGTCGGCCCCAACGGCAGCGGCAAGAGCAACATAACCGACGCCGTTCTCTGGGCGCTCGGCGAACAAAGCGCCCGGAATCTCAGGGGTAGCTCGATGGAAGACGTGATTTTCGCGGGCTCCACCAGCAAGCAAGCACTCGGTACGGCTGAAGTGGCCATTACTTTAGATAATTCCGACGGCGCCATCCCGATCGATTTCTCCGAGGTCACCATTTCCCGCCGTCTCTATCGGTCCGGAGAGAGCGAGTATGCGCTAAACCGGACGCCCTGCCGCCTTATCGACATTCATGAAATACTCTCGGATACAGGTCTGGGCCGGGAGATGTACTCGGTTATCAGCCAGGGACGTCTTGATGACATATTGAACAGCAAGCCCAGTGAGCGCCGGCAACTCCTTGAGGAAGCCGCCGGCGTGCTCAAGCATAAGCGGCGCAAGGAACGAGCGCTAAGGAAGCTTGTGGCGATGGATAACAATATGGCCCGGGGAAAAGATATTCTCCGTGAAGTCGGCCGCCAGTTGGCGCCGCTGAGAAAGCAGGCCGACCAAGCCACACAATTTAGCCGCCTTAGCAGGGAGCTCAAAGAAGTCCAGGTAGCCGCCGCGGTGGCCAAACTCCGCGTTTTGCGAAGCAGTTGGGAAGAGTTGGCGCGGGAGCTGGCGGCTAAAAATAAAGTAGCGGATGAACTCAAGCAGGAACTGGAGCATTCCCAAAGCGGGGTCACCGAGATGGAAAACGAGCTTGAAGCCAAGGGGTTTCTGGCCGGGGATATCAGCGAATATCGCCGTCGCTTAGAAGGGCTTCAGGAGCGAATCAACAGCGGCCTGCTGCTCTTGGAGGAAAAGGGCAAGAACCTCATCGCCAAACTCAGTGAATTCAGGCAGACGGTCCATCGGCTTGATTCGAGAACGAAACAGCGGACGAAAGAAATCACCGCTTTAAGCTCGGAAAAGGCCGGATTGGAGAGTCAACTTGGCGAGCTCTATCATACTCTTGGCGAAGCCAGGCGCGAAGCTGAAACGGCTAAAAAAGCCGCCAAACAAGCGGCGCATGATCTGGCGGGGGCGGAGGGTAGGCTGAGCGCCCAGAGAGGTCACGTCGCCAAAGAGGCCGGGGAAATGAACCACTTAAGCTCCATCATCGAATCGACCCGGGAAAAACTGGCTTTTCTTCAGGAACAGAAGACAGCGATCACTGAAAAGCAGGCGGCGCTTGAACGGGATAAGCAGGTCATCGCTGACGAGCACGGGTCTGTATCGGCTGACATGCCCCGGCTAAAGCTGAAACTCGAACAGATCAAAAGGCGCGTCGACAGGTTGATCGAGTCCAAGGCGGACAAAGACAGGGCCGTTGAAGCGTCGGCTACCGAATACCGGGAAAGCCAAGCCACGATCGCGGCACTGGAAGCGCTGAGCGTTAAGGCGCAAGCCGATTACTCGTGGCTTGACAGGCAGGAAGAATTGCCGAAGATGGCCGGAAAAGTCGCCGATCTCATCACCGTCCAAAAGAAGTATGAAAAAGCTATCGAGGTTGCGCTCGGACTCGATGTCCATGCGCTCGTAGCGACAGATTTAGCGACGGCCATAGCCGCTTATCGCCGAATCAGGCGGGAAGGTGAAAAGCCGGCCAGACTGATAGCGGGGGGTGCTCTGAAGGCGTCAGCCGGACCTCCCGGACTCACCGCGGCCCTCGATGTGATCGACTGTCCCGAGGGCGTCAGAGCCGCGATCACCGGCCTGTTGGCAAAGGTCTGGATAACCGACGATATGGCGGCGTTCCTCGAGTCACGCTATAGATTGCCGGACGGTGGTCTGGTGGTCGATTCGGGCGGGGATTATGTGGACAGCCGCGGATTGATCGCCCGGCAGCCGACGGCCAAAGATATGATCGGCTCACTGGCTTCAAAAAGAGAGCTGACGGAGTTGCATAAGCAAGCCAGAGGTTTCGCCGCCGCGCTCGATAGTCACAGACAAGAGTTGTCTGACATCAACGCCGAGCTTGACGAGAAGCAGCTGGCGGCATTGGCGGCTACGGCTGAGATGCAAAAAAGTGACGGGCGGATCATGACGTTGGCGCTTCGGCTGCAAGGGCTCGATAAAGAGATCGCCGGGCTTGGCGTCGAACACACCGAGATAAGCAGTCGGATGGCCGCCAAAGAAAAAGCGTTCGAGGAAGACATCGACAGGTTAAGACTGTTGAAACAAGAGCTGCAAAAGAATGAATCCGGTCTGGGCGGATTCGATGGCGAGCTTAAGGCAAAAAAAGAAGCGCTGACCGCCAGAATGGACGCGGAAAAGGAAGTGGCCGTCCGTCTATCGCAAGCCCAGGTATCGATGGCATCATTGACGGAGCGCCAAACTCATATCAAGAGCCGGCTGATAGCCGCCGAGGACGACCTAAGCCAAGCAACTCAAGCATTGACCCAACAACACCGCATGATCTCGGCCACCGAGGAGCTGCGCTTGCGTATCCAGCCTGTCCATGATCTCTATACCGCCTTGCGTCTGCAAGCGGAGGTCTGGGCGGGCAGGCTTGAGGAGACGGCGCATGCCGAGAGGGCAGGCGCCGCCGCCATGCGCGAAGAGCTGCGCGCGCGGCACCAGCGGGGACGCGATGTCAGCGCCGATCTAGAGCTGACCAACGAAACACTCAAGGAGAAGGAAGTAGCCAAGGCTCAGGTTGAAACCGAGGTAAATCAAATAACGCGTTACCTGGTGGAGGACTTGGAGGTAGCCCTGGAAACAGCTTTAGTGACCGAGGACAAGACTGTGGCGGGCGATGTCTGGCAACGGAAAGAAGAACAGTTGAGAACGGAGTTATCGAGGCTCGGGCCGATCAATCAAGTCGCGGCGGCCGAATTTTCCAGGCTCGAGGAGCGCCACGAGTTTTTGGGCCGGCAGATAGACGACCTGACCAGGAGCAAAAAGGCTTTGCAGAAAGTCGTGGACGCCATCGAGAATAAGATACACGCTAAGTTCCTGATCACATTTGATGAGGTCAACACCAACTTCAACAGGGTCTTCAACGAGCTCTTTCCGGGAGGTACGGCCCGTCTGGCGCTTGTCGAAGA
This sequence comes from Actinomycetota bacterium, assembly GCA_030679975.1. Classification (GTDB taxonomy): domain Bacteria; phylum Actinomycetota; class Aquicultoria; order CAJVYJ01; family JAUVQD01; genus JAUXSL01. The sequence goes on along the minus strand of JAUXSL010000068.1, from coordinate 18,954 downwards.
TGAGCAGGACGGCGGTGAGCCGGGGGTCGAGGTAGAGGCGCAGCCTCACGGCAAGCGTCTTCAGTCGCTAAGTCTCCTATCCGGGGGCGAGCGGTCGCTGGTCGGGCTGGCGATATTATTCGCGCTTTTCTATACCAGACCCAGCCCGTTCTATATTCTCGATGAAGTCGAGGCGGCGCTGGACGATGTCAATTTACAGCGTTTTATCAACCTGATGAAAAAACTTAAGAATGAGACGCAATTTTTGATCGTCACGCATCAGCGCCGGACAATGGAGACGGCCGATTGCGTCTATGGCGTTTCGATGCAGGCAGACGGCATCTCAAAGATCATCTCGCAAAAACTGGCTCCGGAAGACATAAGCGATGAGCAAAAATCAGAAGCAGAACTGGTGGGGACGGCTGTCGGACAGCCTGACCAAATCCAGGAACAGCTTTAGCTATCAAGTAAAATCTATTTTCAGCGGCGAGAGCCTCACGGACGACGATTGGGAGACCTTGGAGGAGGTTTTGATCGGCGCCGATGTCGGTGTGGATACGACTTCGGTGATCGTCGACCACTTAAGGCAAAAAGTAGTCGCCGCTAAAGTCTACGCGCCGGATGAGTTGATGGAATTGCTCCGCGCCGAGCTGACGGAGCAGCTTGAAGGCGTCGGTGGCGGAGTCGACCTCGATAGCCTCAAGCCGCCGGCGATATTATTATTCGTCGGCGTCAACGGGACCGGCAAAACGACGACCATCGGCAAGGTGGCGGGCTCGCTGAAGCGGCGTTCGGGACGTATCACTTTGGCCGCGGCCGATACTTTTCGCGCCGCCGCCATCGAGCAGTTGCAAAAGTGGGCCGAGAGGGCGGGCGCCGAATTCATCAAACATCAGCGCGGCGCCGATCCGGCGGCGGTCGTCTACGACGCCGTCGAATCGATGCGCGCGGGCGGCAAGGATTTTCTGCTGGTCGATACCGCCGGCCGGTTGCAGACGTATGTGAATCTAATGGAGGAACTCAAGAAGATAAAGCGGGTGGCGTTGCGCGGGGCGGGCGATATCCCCGTCAAGACGCTCCTGGTCATGGATGCCACAACCGGGCAGAACGGCATATCGCAAGCCAGGCTTTTTGACGAAGCCCTCAATCTCGACGGGATTATCTTGACTAAGCTCGACGGCACCGCCAAAGGGGGCATCGCCCTGGCTATTCAGCGACAGTTGGGCATTCCGATCGTGGCGGTCGGCACCGGGGAGCAGGTGGACGATGTCGCGCCGTTCTCGGCGGCGGAATTCGTCGAGGCGTTGCTGGGGTAAAGAAGCGGCCGAAAAGTCCGTCTTGCGGGGACCTCGGGATTGCATCCGGGGCTTTGGGCCGCTTCTTCCAATTTGGACGGGGCCGGGGGTCCTTCTCGCAAACCGTTCGGAGGCCGAGCGGGCATGGTCTCTCAGCTTAGCAGACGCTGAGCTGAGAGGAGCGAGGCCGAGATGCGGAGCTGCGATTTCCTCGCTGGGGAAATCGACAGCGTTTTGCGGGAAGGACCCCCGGCCCCGAAACTTTTGATACAATGCGCTCATGAAGTATTTATCCGAGTCCTTCTATGCCCGCGATACCGCGGTTGTCGCCCGGGAGCTGCTTGGCAAGGTGTTGGTCAGGCGGATCAACGGTGACATCGCCCGCTGCCGCATTGTTGAAACGGAAGCTTATTTTAGCCAAAACGACCCGGCCAGCCATGCGGCCCGCGGGCGCACTAAAAGAAACAGCGTCATGTTCGGGCCGCCCGGCCGGGCATATGTTTACTTTAATTATGGAGTTCATCATCTTTTTAATGTTGTTACCGAGCTCGAAGGGACGGCGGGCGCGGTTCTTATCAGGGCGGTCGAACCGGTGGTCGGGGCCGCGCTCTTGCTTGCAAACAGACAGGTTGCTATTATAGAACAATTGACCAGCGGGCCGGCAAAGCTGACCCAGGCGCTCGGTATCGATCTGTCCCATAACGAGAAGCAGCTAAACACTGAAGAATTGGGGATAATCGAGAGCGACGATAACGGTTTCAATATCGTCGCGGCCCGACGTATCGGGATATCCGCCGGTGGGGAGCTTGATTTGCGCTTCTACATAGAGAAAAACCCGTACGTTAGCAGGAGATGTGAATGAAACTAAAAGAAATTTACGCGCTCGCGATTAAGACCGGCGTCGACACCGACCCCAGGGGCCGCGACCTTATCGAGGCTCAATTAGCCAAAAAACGCGAGGCGTTCGATAAACTCAGCGATGAAGATAAGGCCCTTTTTGATCAGGAAAAACTGACAAATCCTTATGCCGATACCAGGATCTTAGCGGGGAAGCCGGATGCCGAGATCGGCGGGTTGCTGGCAGGAATCGATATGGAAGCCACTGAGGTGTTGTTGGCTGATAGATTACGCGACCGGGGCGAGGCGATCGACCTGGTCTTGGCCCACCACCCGGAAGGGGCGGCGTTGGCGGCTATGCATGAGGTCATGGGGGTGCAAGCGGATATCTGGCATCGTTTCGGGGTGCCGATAAACGTCGGTGACGCCCTGATCGACCAGCGGGCCCGGGAAGTCCAGCGGGCGCTTAGCCCCATCAACCACGACCGGCCTGTGGACGCGGCCAAGTTATTGGGCCTAGCGATGATGTGTGTTCATACTCCGGCTGACAATCTGGTTTCAAAGTTTCTGCAAGACCAATTCGATGCCGAGAGTCCGGTCTATGTCGATGATGTGGTCAAGAAGCTAAAATCTATCCCCGAATATGAGGCGGCTGTGAAGATAAACGCCGGTCCCAGGATCGTGGTGGGAGCGGGTAATAAGCGGGCCGGCAAGGTTCTGGTCTTAATGACGGGCGGCACCGGAGGTCCGGAGGGTTCTATAGAAAAACTGGCGGCCGCCGGAGTCGGCACCGTCGTCGAGATGCACATGGATGAAAAGCTGCGAAAGAAAGCCGAGGAATTTCACCTCAACGTTATCATCGCCGGCCACATTGCCAGCGATAACATCGGCATGAACTTGTGGCTGGATAAGCTGGAACTAAAAGGCCTGACCGTGAAGGTCTGTTCCGGATTGTTCCGGGTGAAAAGAAAGTAGTAGACAGGCTGCTCCTAGCCTACTTACCCACTTTGATGGTGACTGTCGAGCCCGACAGGACAGACGCGCCGGCGCGCGGATTCTGACCGATGACGGTATCGACCCGCTCGCGATCGACCACTTTTTCAAAATGGACCGTCACCAATAAACCGGCGTCACCCAGATAGGCTTGCGCCTCGCCCTTAGACAGCCCGACTACCTCCGGCATCTTAATCTTGCCTAAAGGGGCGTGTCCGGTGCTAACCTCGATCTCGACCGCAGAACCCTGCGGCAACTCGCTGCCTTCGACCGGATTTTGGGACGCCACCTGGCCGGCCGGGATGGCCACCCGGTCGACACTCTTGACGTTTAAGGTCAAACCCGCTTGCTCCAGCGCCGATTTTGCCTCGTCGACGTCCATGCCGATGACATTCGGGACCTTTGTGTTGGCGGGTGCTTTATGTTTATCGCAAATCCCACGGGGACCGCCGCCTTTAGGGAAAGTCGCCCAATATGTCTCCGGACAAAACTCAGTCGCGATCAGCCCCATATCTTTGCATATTTTTACGCCGACCAGGCCCTTGGTCGGACGGTCAAAGTCTTTAGCGGGCGTCCCCGCAACTGCCTGAGACATGAACTTCCGCCAAATTTGAGCGGGGAAAGTGCCGCCAAAAACCTTTACCCCATGAACATTGTTCATGGGGCTGTTAGAGTCACGATAGCCGACCCAGACGGCTGTTGCCAAGGAAGGCGTATAACCGCAAAACCAGGCGTCGCCGTAGTTTTCAGCCGTGCCGGTCTTGCCGGCGGCGGGACGGCCGATATTGGCGCCACGGCCGGTGCCGAAACTGATCACGTCTTTTAGAATATCCGTGACCAGGTAAGCGGTGACCGGATCCAAAGCTTCCGTCGTTTGCGGCTGATTATCTTTTAGCACTTTTCCGCTCGCGTCGGTGATTTTAGTGATGGCGATGGGTTTGGCGTGCCGGCCGCCGTTAGCGAAAGTGCTGTAAGCTGTGGCCATGTCAAGCGCGGTTACACCGTGACCGAGTCCGCCGAGCGCTATAGCGGGCAGCGATTCGATCGGTGATTCTATCCCCATCTTTTTGGCTAAATCAACGACTTTATTTGGGCCGACATCCATGATCAACCGGGCAAAAACGGCGTTTACGGAAAAGACGGTAGCGTCACGCAGATTCATTAAACCGCCGCCCCCGCCCTCGGCGTTATGCACGACCCATGGCCCCCCGGGCAGCTTTATCACCGCCGGGCGCGACTCGTATGTTTTACTGATGCTTATCCCTTGCTCGATGGCGGAAGCCAGAACAAAAGGTTTAAACGCGGAGCCGGCCTGGCGGGCTCCCTGAGTGGCGAGATTGAGTTTTTGCGCCTGCCAGTCATGGCCGCCGACCATGGCTTTTATATAACCGGTCTGCGGCTCGATGGAAACAAGTGAAGTCGCCGGGTCTTCGGGACGATTCAGCGTGCCCCAAGCGGCATCCTCGGCAAAGCGTTGCATCTTCGGGTCGATGGTCGTGTAGATACGCAGACCGCCGCGGAAGAGGGTGTTTGCGCGTTCGGAGACGGTCGAACCGAACTTCGTGTCTTCCTGCATAAGCTGCTTGACGTACTCAACGAAATACGGGAACGGATAATCGTGTTGTTTAAGGGGTTGAACTTGGACAGGGCTGTCCATGGCGGCCCTGGCCTCATCGGGTTTTATCATCTTTTCCGCGAGCATCGCTTTTAGCACTGTGTCCCGCCTGGCCTTGGCGCCATTCAGATCCACATACGGCGAATAGTTATTCGGCGACCTGATGACGCCGGCCAACAAAGCGGCTTCCGGCAGGGTCAACTGGTCGGCGTTTTTATTGAAGAACGTCTGGGAAGCGGTCTCGGCCCCATAAGCTGATTGGCCGAAATAGATGATATTTAAATAGCCCTCCAGTATTTGCTGCTTACTGAACTTCCTTTCGACTTGAAAGGCGAGCGCCGCTTCGCGGACTTTGCGCTGAAAGGTCTTTTCCGGACTTATCAGTGTGTTCTTGACAAACTGTTGGGTCAGGGTGCTGCCGCCCTCGACTATCCGCCCTTGTCGCATATCCGCCATGAGCGCTCGGGCGATAGCTTTCCAGTCGACGCCTTCATGGTCGTAAAACCGCCGGTCTTCAATGGCGATGATGGCTTTTTGCAGGTAAGGAGAGATTTTCTTCAGGGGGACGACTATCCGGTTCTGTTCGACATACAGGTCCGTGATCAAGCCCCCGTTGGCGTCATATATCTTTGTTGTCTGCGCCCGGCTGAAAAGTTGCTTGCTTTTTAAGTCCGGCAGCTTAAATGTGGCGGAGGCGACAAAGACAAAACCGCCAAAGAAGACAAGGAAAACAGCTAACACCATAATGGCGATTGAAGCTAAAGTTATCGCCAGACGCCGTCTGTGGCGTTTGGCCTGAGATTTCTTGCGAGTAATTGATGCCATGTTCGCTTAATTTTAACACAAGTCGCGGCTATTTCCTTAAACGACTCTGCCGTTTCTGCTATCCTAGTGGGCGTTATGGAGAAAGAAATCAAACGCCAACTGGACATTTTGTCGTCAGGGGCCTTAGAGGTGCTGCCGGGGGATGGCCTGAAGGCCAAGATAGCGGTGTCTCTGAAGGAAAATCGGCCCCTCATCGTCAAGCTGGGAGTCGATCCAACCGCGCCCGATCTGCATTTGGGCCACGCCGTGCCATTGCGCAAACTTCGCCAGTTTCAGGACCTGGGCCACAAAGCTGTTCTGATAATCGGGGATTTCACGGCTTTAGTGGGCGACCCGTCCGGACGTTCGGCGACCAGGCCGCCGCTCACTCCCGAGCAGGTGAAAATCAATGCCAAGACATACACCGACCAAGCTTTTAAGGTGCTCGACGACAACCCGCAGAGGCTGGAGATTCGCTATAACAGCAAGTGGTTGGGGAGTTTTAGTTTTGAGACGATTTTAAAACTCACGGCCCGGTTTACAGTGGCGGGGTTGCTCGTCCGCGACGATTTTATGAAAAGATATAAAGCCGAGCAACCGATAGGGCTGCATGAATTTCTCTATCCGGTGATGCAGGCTTATGATTCGGTCGAAATACGGGCCGACATCGAGCTCGGCGGCAGCGACCAGAAATTCAACCTGCTGGCTGGGCGACAGTTGCAGGAAAAGTTCGAGCAGGAGCCCCAGGTAGCTTTGACTCTGCCGCTGCTGGAGGGGACGGACGGGGTCCGCAAGATGAGCAAGTCTTATGACAATCACATCGGTCTGACTTTTGAGCCGGCCGACATGTTCGGCAAAGTGATGCGCGTGCCCGACGAGGGGCCGGAGCAGCCACGATTCTCGCTGATATTGAAATATTATCAATTGGCCTTAGGCTACCTGCCCGACAAAGTCGCGGCCATCGCCGCCGATCTGGAAGCGGAGAAGTTGGACCCGCGGGACGCCAAGGAAGAACTGGCCTGGCAGGTCGTGGCGACTTATCAGGGGCGTGAAGCCGCCGACGCCGCCAGAGCCGACTTCGATGCCCGGTTCAGAAGGCCGCGTTTACAGACAGTGCATGCGGACACCGAGCGTATTGTAACGCGCATGCCGGCGGTAGAAATAAGCGTGGAAAGTAACATTGAGCGTGAAGCCTTAAAAGAAGACGGAACTATTTGGGTGCCAAAACTCCTGGTCTTGACAGGTGGGGCGCAATCTACGAGCGAAGGGCGCCGGCTTATCGAGCAGAGCGGAGTCAGATTCAAGGGCGAATTGATAACCGACCCCGCGACGGAAGTGAAAATCGAGGGCGGCGAGATCCTGCAGATCGGCAAGCGCAAAGTATATAAGCTAACCTTACTGCCAATTAATTCATAGAATGGTTGCTAATGCAGACGAAAGACAAAAAAGAACGTCAGGGACATCTGGGAATGGAGAAAAGTCATGGCTAAAGGTCAAACTGCAAAAAAAGATGTAAAAAAGAAACCGGGAAAAACATTAAAAGAGAAACAGCTTGAGAAGAAATCGAAAAAAGCCGGTAAATAGCTCCAGCTCAAGCCGCCCGGCGTCTTTCCTCCGGCGATTCGAATTGGCGCAAGTCTTCGCCCAGTCGCTTAAGCCGTTTGTTGACCAAGTCATTGATGCTATTCGGTTCCCAGGTGCCGTCGGGAAGGCGGGCGCCGGCTGGTTGGCCGGTCAATACTTCCAGGCCCTCATTTATGTGATTGACGGCCCAGATATGCCAATTGCCGGCTTTGACGGCTTCCACCACATCTTCGCGAAGCATTAGGTGCTTTAGGTTCAGGCCGGGAATAAGGACGCCTTGGTCACCGCTCAGCCCGATGGCCTTGCAGACGTCGTAAAAGCCCTCGATCTTGGTGTTGACCCCGCCTATCGGCTGCACCTCGCCCTGTTGGTTTACTGATCCGGTGACGGCGATACCTTGTTTTATGGGAACGCCGGCCAGACTGGAAAGCAAGGCGTAAAGTTCGGTGCTTGAAGCGCTGTCCCCCTCGATCATGTCGTAAGATTGCTCGAAGCCGATAGTCGCCGACACGGCCAGGGGCTTGTCCTGGGCAAATTGGCCCGCCAGGTAACCTGACAAGATCATTGTCGCTTTATTGTATATTTGGCCGCTCATCTTCGATTCTCTCTCGATGTTGACAACGCCCTTTTTGCCGACAGCGACCTTGCAGGTGATGCGCGAGGGTTTACCGAACATATAGTCACCCAGAGAGATCACCGCTAGGCCGTTAAGCTGCCCGACCGCTTCGCCCCTGATGTCGATCATGATCGTGCCGTCGACGATCATTTCTCTGATCTTTTCCTCGATCATATTAGAGCGGTATATCTGTTCATTGATGGCCCGCTGAACGTCGTCGCCTGTCACCAGACTGTTGTCGTTCGTCGACGCCCAGTAACTGGCTTCGCTCACCAGGTCGTTTATTTCAATAAAACGGGTCGAGAGTTTTGTTTGGTCTTCAGCCAATCTGGTCCCGTATTCGACGACTTTGGCGATACCGGTGCGGTCGAAATGTTTCAGATCGTCTTGCCGGCACCGGGAACTTATCAAGGCGGCGTATTTATCGGTGTGTTCGAGAGAGCGATCCATGTCCACCTGAAAGTCCGCTCTGACCTTGAAGAGCTTCATAAAATCCTCGTCATGCTGATAGAGAAGGTTGTAGATGAAGCGGCTGCCGATCAAGATGACTTTCACGTCGATCGGCATGGGCTCCGGCTGCAGGGTCGTCGCCGGGATAAGCCGGTATTGTTCGCCGATATTCTCGATCTTGGCCTCGTGGGCCTTTAGGCAGCGTTTCAGAGCGTCATACGACATGACGTTAAGCAGAACATCCAAAGCGTTCAAGATCAGGTAGCCGCCATTGGCGCGATGGACGGAACCGGACTTTATCATAGTGAAGTTGGTGACCATAGCCCCGAACTTAGCGCCGTATTCAAGCCGGCCGAAAAGGTTATAGTAGGTCGGGTTCGGCTCAAAGACCACCGGCGCGCCGTGGTTCTTGGCGTGCGTCACGAAGAGATTTACCTTATATTTTTCCATCGGCGATTCAGGCTCCGGCATCTCCATGCCCGGCAGATGGAGTTCCGGTTGATGTTCGGTTTCCTTGAAGGCTTCCAGGTTCTCGACTATATCGTCCTGGACGGATTGAAGGTATTGAAGCACTTTTTCAGACTCTGAATATTTGGTTCTCAGGTCATCCAGAAGATGGCCGATGGCAAAGAGGGCGATCTCCTTATCCAGCTCCAATACTTTGTTTTTAGCCTGCTTCTCAAGGGTGCGAACGCTGGTCATGACTCGATTTATGTCGGCTTGAAGCGCCTCCGTCCGGCTCTTGATCTCGGCTTTCTCCTTCTCCGGAAGCCTCTCGAATTCCTCGCGTTTCATCAACCGCCCGTCCTTAACGGGAACTGTGACGATACCGGCGGTCGTCAATTCGACGCTAAAGCCCTGGGTGGAAGCGTCCTCTCTGAGCCGGTCGAGGTCGCCCTCGCGCTTGCCCTGAAGCTCATTGAGTACGCTGTCCTTACGTCGCTCATACTCTTCGCTGTCAAAGGCTTTAGGGATCTCGCTCCGGCACGCTTCGATCAGCTCGGCGATGTCCTTGGCGAAGCCGACGGCGGCGCCGTTGGTCAACTCGATGGCGATCGGTTTGTCGGGATCGGAAAAGTTGAAGACATAACACCAGTCATTAGGGACAGGTTCGTCGGCTGCCAGTTCTTTGACATAGCTGGTGATGGCCGAATGTTTGCCGGTGCCTGTCGGTCCGGCGGCATAGACATTGAAGCCCTTGGTCTTGATCTTAAAACCAAAATCAAGACTATGGACGGCCCTGTCCTGACCGACCACTCCGATCAGAGGCGGCACCTCTTCCGTTGATGAAAAGCTGAAACTCTGCGGGTCGCAGACCCAGCGCAATCGGTCCGAATCTATCTGATGTTTGTTTGGGTTCAAATCGTCCTCCTTAATGGTTAAGACCTACCCTTAACGGCCCGCGAAAAAACTGTATCCAAATATTTTTTATTGTGGCCGGTAGGCGGTCTTGCCCTTGTTTTTCGCTTATGGTATTTTCAATTTAGTCCCAAGTAGCTGTTAGGCAACCTTATCCATAAGTGACCTGCCAGGGTTGCCGGGTAAGAGTCCCGAAGGTTACTTGGGACTTTAGTAGTGAGCCCACCTGTCCGAAAATAATGCTATGGAAGCACAATATAAGCGTCTTGGAGACATCCTGGAGGCCCAGGGTCTGATTAGCGCGGAGCAACTTAAAACTGCTTTAGATATCCAGGAGGTAAAAGGCCTGCCTCTTGGTAGAATATTGACGCAACAGCGGTTTATTTCCGAGGAGGCTTTAGCTAAGGCGCTGGCTTTCCAGAAAAATCTCAGCCAGGTCGACCTCTTTGATTATGACGTCAATCTCCATGCCGCCTCGCTCGTGAATGAAGAAATAGCCAGACGGTATACATTGATCCCGATCGATTTCGACGAAGGGCGGTTGGTGGTGGCGGTCGCCAACCCGCTCGACGTGCATGCCATAGACAGCGTACAGATGATCACCGGCTTGAAAATCACGCTGGTCGTGGCCACGCCGAGCGGCATCGATGACGCGATCAGCCGGTACATGACCGGCCCGGCGCAGATACAGGAAACGGTTGATGAAGTGGCCCGGATGCGGGAAGTCGATGCGCCGCCGCCGGCCGGTCTGTTTGTCGATGAGGAGGTCCCGGTAGTCAAGCTGGCAAATACAATCCTGACGCAGGCGGTCAGGGAGCGGGCCAGTGACGTCCATATCGAATGCGGTGAATCGGTCATCCGGGTCAGATATCGGATCGATGGGGTCCTCAGGGAAGCGATGAGTCTGCCTGATCATCTCAAAGGCCTGTTGGTCTCGCGCTTCAAGATCATGAGCGCCATAGATATTTCGGAAAGGCGGCGCCCGCAGGACGGACGGATGAGCCTCAAGATCGAAGGCAAAGAAGTGCAGTTCCGGGTGGCGACGCTGCCCGGAGTTTACGGTGAAAGTGTTGTCTTGCGGGTGCTTACGGGCGGCAAGGCGCTTATAAAGCTTGAAGCGCTGGGTATTGACGAGAAATTATTGTCGTTGTACCGGCGGGCCTTTAACCGTTCCTATGGCGGCGCCTTAGTTACCGGCCCGACCGGCAGTGGCAAAACCACAACCCTCTATTCCATGCTAAACGAACTTAATTCACCGGAGAAGAAGATAATCACAATCGAGGACCCGGTCGAGTATTGCCTGGAGTCGATAACCCAGATTCAGATTAACAGGAAAGCCGGCTTGGACTTTGCCAACGGTCTACGCGCTATCGTCCGCGCCGATCCCGACATTCTGATGATCGGCGAGATACGCGATCTGGAAACCGCGCAGATATCCGTTAGAGCCGCTCTCACCGGCCACCTTGTCTTATCGAGCATCCACACTAATGACGCGGCGAGCGCCATTACCAGGTTGATAGATATGGGCATCGATCCTTTTATCGTCACCTCATCGATAAAATGCGTTTTGGCCCAGAGGTTGGCCCGCATTCTTTGCCCCCATTGCAAGCAGCCGGTTGAATATACTCGCGCTCGATTGGCGGCGTTCGAGGTACACATTGGCGCGGATTCCCGGACTTTTTATGAATCGGGGGGTTGCCGAAAATGTCAGAACACCGGTTATCAAGGGCGGATCGGTATCTTTGAGCTACTGATTGTCGACGACGAGATAAATAAGCTCGCGGTCAGCGGGGCGTCCAGCACCGAGATTAAGAAGTCGGCCGTCTCCGCCGGTATGCGGACCCTCTACGGGGACGGTATTTTGAAAGCCGATCGAGGGCTTGTCTCTATCGACGAAGTGCGACGAGTGGTGACTTAACGCCTGGTGCGGGATAAGGGGTGCGGGATGCGTGGTGCAGCGGGATCAGAGCCGTTCGGTTCGCAAGATTCTGATCACAGGTCGTCGAAACCGTATCTGCCAAAAACGGCCAATATGTGCCGGAGGCGAGCGAGTTTCAAGTCTTTTCACATCAATTGGTCAAAAGAGGACTCTTCGCGCATGTCAATATCCGCCCGGGCCTTTCTCTCATTCAGTCGCTGACAATCGACGCATGAAGTGGCCTCGGGGATAATCTCCAAGCGCTCCTTGTCGATGGCGCCTCCGCAATCCGCGCAGATACCGTAGACGCCACTGTCCAGCTTTTGGATAGCGTCGAGGATTTGCCGGTACCGGAGCGCCGCCATGCCTTTGAGCGTCACGTCGGCCGGGTTCTCGGCGGGCCAGGTGTGGTCCCCGTCCGGTAGGACCTCGAAGTTCGCGGCCTTGCCTGTCTGTTGGGCGGCCAGTGCCGCCAGTCTCTTACGATATTCCTTAGTCACATCTTTATTCGTCACTTTATGGACCTCCGAAAAAGTTGGGTCGTTCTCAGGTCAACCGGGCGGCGGTTGCTCCGGCGCGGGCGTAGGCGGCGGTTGCTCCGGCGCGGGCGCTGGGGTTGGAGTTGGAGCCGGCTCCGGGGCCGGCTCCGGCTCCGGGGCCGGCTTTGGTTTTTTGGGCTTCGGGCTTGGCGCGGGTTTGGGTACCGGTGTTGGCGCGGGCGCGGGCGCAGGTGCGGGTTGTTCCGGCGCGGGCGCCGGGGTAGGCGCCGGGGTAGGCGCCGGGACCGGTTGCCGCTGAGGCGCCGGTCTTGACGGCGTTGCTACCTGCGCTTTATTCTCGCTCTTCGCAGCGGGAGCGCCGTCGAAGCCGAGGACGGCCATCCCTTCAGTGGCGACCAACATAAATTTGTGCCAGATCTGGGCCGGGAACCCGCCGCCGACGACGGACGTACCATGGACGCTCGTCATCGGTCTCTTAGCTTTGGGATAGCCGACCCAGACAGCGGTGGCAAGCTGGGGGACATAGCCGATAAACCAGGCGTCGCTTAGATTCTCCGAGGTTCCCGTCTTGCCTGCCGCGGGCCGGTTGAGCGCGGCGGCCTTACCGGTGCCTCGTTTCACCACCTCTTGAAGAATTTGAGTAGCGGTAGCGGCAACATTTTTATCGACCGCGTTTACTTCTTTATGTTCGGCCTCAAAGACGACGGTACCGTCTAATTTGGTTATCTTCGATATGGGCGTCGGTTCGACGTGCTTGCCTTGGTTGGCCAAGGTACCGTAGGCGGAGGCCATATCCAACGGGGAAATACCGACCGATAGACCGCCGAGCGCTATAGCGGGCATAGAGTCAACAGGCGACTGGATGCCCATGCGCCTCGCCATTCGCGATACGTTAGCCGCCCCGACTCTCATTATCAGTTGCGCGTAGACGACATTGACTGACTTTACCGTCGCCTCCGTCAAGGGCAATGCCCCGTATCCCGCGCCGCCAAAGTTCTTGACCGTCCAGGTTTGTCCCCAACCCAATCGGATGCTGATCGGAGAGCCGCCGCTAAAGACGGTATTCGGGCTAATCCCTTGAGAGAGTGCGGTCACCAGCACGAACGTCTTGAAGGAGGAGCCGGCTTGCCGCCGTCCCTGGGTGGCGAGATCGAACTGGTCGGCGTCAAAATCCCGGCCACCCACGATGGTCTTGATATAGCCGGTCTTGGGCTCGACCGAGACCAAAGCGACGCTCGGGTCGCCCGGCTGGTTGAGCGTGGAATTTACCGCCGCCTCGGCGGCTTTCTGCATTCTCAGGTCGATAGTCGTGTAGACTTTTAGGCCGCCGTTATATAACTTACTTGCTCCATATTTCTTTTGGAGCGTTTGCCTGACATATTCCACGAAGTAGGGCGCTATGGTCTCGCGCGGCTTGGGCGGCACGATGTTGAGCGGTTCGGCGGCGGCGATATCCCTTTGGACGCTCGAAATATAGTGCATCTTGGCCATCCGGTCCAAGACCAGATCACGTCGCGCTTTGGCCCCGGCTTGATTGAGATATGGAGAAAATTGCGCGGGCCCTTTAGGCATGCCGGCCAGGAGAGCTGATTCCGTAAGGGTCAGATCGCGCGGTTCTTTGTTAAAAAACATCTCGGACGCGGTCTTGGCGCCATAGGCTCCATTGCCGTAATAGACCGTGTTTAGGTAAAGCTCCATAATCTTCTTCTTGGAGAGCTTGTGCTCAAGCTGATAGGCGAGGATCGCTTCACGGAATTTGCGGTCGAAGGTACGCTCATTTGATAGAAAAAGATTTTTTACCAACTGTTGTGTAATGGTCGAGCCGCCCTCGACGATCCGTCCCGACTTGAAGTTAATGAAGAGCGCCCGCAATATGCTTCGCGGATCGACGCCGCTGTGCTCGTAAAATCGCTGATCTTCAATGGAAACAGTGGCCTTAACAAGTGTGTCGGGGATATCGCTGAGTTTCGTCCGCTCGCGGTTTTCATGATAGAACATGCTCAGCAGTTGCCCGTCGGCGGAGTATATCTTCGTCCGCTGAGGGATGCGGTCGAGGCCGCCGGTATTCAGCTTTGGCAAGACAATGGCCTGAGAGGCGGCGCTGTTGATGGTAGCAATAACGGCGGCCATCAGAAAAACGGTTGTGGCCACACCGAGCGCCGACAAGTAGGACATGAGCCTATTCTTCTTAGGGAAAACCGCTAGGCGGCTTGGACCGCTCCGCAAGTCTGCTATCACCTCCGCGTCTCATTAATTCCCTATGGCCCAAGGTTCTAAGCGGCATTGACAACCCTTTAATCGTTAAGTAATATTGCAAAAAGCATAAATCCGACTGGGAAGCTCGGAAATGCAGCCATAGCAGTGCGAACGAGCGCAGGCTCGCGATCGGGTCCGGGATGGTATCAGGGGTTTCATGGAAATTATTAGAGGTGAAGAAAGTGAGCTTGCCTAAGACGATAGATCTTGCCGCCATGAAGACCGGCGGCTTAATAAAACAGAGAGAAAAAGACCTTTTCGCCATCAGGTTGAGGGTGCCCGTCGGACGGATGGGGGCCGATCATCTCCGCAAAATTGGCGAATTGGCTAAGAAATACGGCAACGGCATGCTCCACTTTACAGTCAGGCAGGGGATCGAGATACAAGGGGTCCCTTTCGCGGACATCCAAACAGCCCGGGATGAGCTGGAAGCGGCGGGCTTGCGTATCGGCGCTTGCGGGCCGCGTTTTCGGGTGGTAACGGCGTGTCCGGGGGCCGCGGTCTGTCCGAACGGCCTGGTCGACGCGGGGGCGCTGGGCCTAGAAGCGGACGAAAGATTTTACGGTCAGCCGGAGGGTCTGGAGTTGCCGCATAAATTTAAAGTTACCTTTGCCGGCTGCACCTCGTGCTGCCCCAAGCCGCAGGAAAACGATGTCGGCTTTCACGGCCAGGTCGAGCCTGTTTTGTTTGAGGATGAATGTAACGGTTGCGGCATATGTGAAGTGACTTGCAAGGAAGGCGCGATCATCATGGGCGATGACGACCTGCCGGTCAGAAACGAAGCGAAATGCATCTATTGCGGCGATTGCATCAATAGCTGTCCGACTGACGCCTGGAAGGTGAAGCGGACAGGTCTGGCGGCGTTTGCCGGCGGACGCTGGGGTCGCCATCCGGAACTGGGCCAAAAGTTGGCGGATTTTGTCGAGCCGGAAAAAGCGATGGATATAATCGCCGGCGTTCTTAAGTTTTATAAAGATGAAGGCAAGCGCGGTGAAAGATTAGGGGTAACGATAAACAGGGTCGGTCTTACTGAGTTAAAGAGGCGGGTTTTGTGAGCAAATTCAAGGTCGACGACAGCCTGGATTTAAGAGGCGTTCTCTGCCCGATAAATTTTGTTAAGACGAAACTGAAGCTTGAAGAGATGGAGCCCGGGGACCACCTGGAAGTGTTGCTTGATGAAGGTGACCCGATAGCCAATGTGCCGCGAAGCGTCAAAGAAGAAGGGCACATGATATTGAAAGTGGACAGGGAAGGCGAACACGCGTACCGCATAATAATCAAGAAGAGTTAGCGGGGAGAGTATGCCTTATTCAGAAGATTGGATAGAAAGATATAGCCGCCACATAATCTTGTCGGAAGTCGGCGGCGGCGGACAGCAAAAAATCGGTAATGCCAAAGTGCTGGTGCTGGGCGCCGGCGGCTTGGGTTCACCGGTGGCCCTGTATTTAGCGGCGGCGGGCGTGGGAACGCTCGGCATCGTCGACAATGATGTTGTGGACCTCAGTAACCTGCAGCGTCAGGTCCTCCACGCAACACCTGATATCGGGCGGTCAAAAGTGGAATCGGCGGCGGAAAAACTGCAAGCCATCAACCCCGACCTGACCATCAAACCCTACAAAGAACTGGTCACCTCGGCAAACATCATGGATATTTTCAAGGACTACGACATAGTGGTGGACGGGACTGACAATTTTCCGACCAGGTTCCTGGTCAATGATGCCTGCGTCATGGCGGGCAAGCCGCTTGTCCATGGGGCGATTTTAAGGTTCGACGGTCAGGCGTTTACCATCATCCCGTATGAAGGACCTTGCTACCGATGCATTTTCAGGGAACCCCCGCCGCCCGGGGCGGTGCCTAACTGTTCGCAGGCAGGTATTTTGGGGGCGGTGGCCGGTATTATCGGCACTATCCAGGCGACCGAAGTCCTCAAGCTCATCCTAGGCAAAGGCAAGCTCTTGACCGGACGATTGCTCATTCTCGACGCCTTGGATATGAGCTTTAGGGAAACCCGGATAAGAAAAGACCCGAATTGCCCGATTTGCGGGCAAAACCCGACCATCACGGAATTGACCGATTATGAATGGGTCTGTTGATTTATGAAATTCTCAGTTAAAACGGAATATGGTCTGAGGGCGATGATCGAACTGGCTCTGCGTAATGGGGACGGCCTCATCGGCGCTCGTGAAATAGCGGCGCGCCAACAGATACCCGAGAGATTTCTGGAGCAGCAGATCACTGCTCTAAAGCGGGCCGGTCTGGTTATCAGTCAGCGCGGCTCTTCAGGTGGTTGCAGTTTGGCGCGCGGGGCCGATGAAATAACCGTCCTGGAAGTGATTGAAGCACTGGACGGGTTGGTGATAGATATGGATTGCATAAACAACAAGATCCATAGCTGTAGCCAAGTGGCGCAATGCGTTATCCAGGAGGTCTGGCAGGGGTCGCAAGTAAAGTTACGTGAATACCTGGGGTCGGTGACCATCTCCGATCTGGTAAAAAGACAAGAGCAGCTAAAAGACGGCGCTCGCGTAAAATCATAAGCAATGGAGGTAAGGCGATGACCGGGAACATGGAACAATTTGACGACAAAAGCGCGCAGGAGGTGCTCGGCTGGGCTCTGGCCGAATACGGCGACAAGATCGGGCTGGCCTGTAGTTTTGGGGCCGAAGATATGGTTTTGGTGGACATGATCGCGAAAATCGATCCGAAGGCCCGCATTTTCACCCTCGATACCGGTCGGCTGGCCCAGGAGACTTACAATGTCATGGATGAAGCGCGGGTAAAGTACGGGGTCGAATTCGAGGTCTATTTCCCGCGAACCGAAGCTGTGGAAGCGATGGAAAAAGAACACGGGCCCAACCTCTTCTATAACAGCATCGAGCTACGCAAGCTTTGCTGTAAGGTTCGGAAGATGGAGCCGCTTAAGAGGGCGTTTGGCGGGCTTGACGCCTGGATAACGGGGCTCCGGCGCGAGCAGGCGGTCACCCGCACGGGCGTCTCAAAAGTCGAGCGCGATGAAGCCAACGATTTGATCAAGATTAACCCCTTGGCCGATTGGTCCGAAGAGCGGACCTGGGCTTATATCAAGGAGAACGATGTGCCTTACAACGCCCTGCACGACCAGGGGTATCCAAGTATCGGTTGCGCTCCGTGTACCCGGGCCGTGGCGCCGGGCGAGGATGTTCGCGCCGGACGCTGGTGGTGGGAGACGCCGGAGCAAAAAGAGTGCGGCTTGCACGCAAAAGAAAAAACAAAGTAAGCGAAGATCTTGAAGGAAGAGAATTTGCAAGCGGATGTCGTTCTCGACGCCGGCGGACTGGTTTGCCCGCTGCCGGCGGTCAAGATGGCTATGCGGCTGGAAAAGATGGAAATAGGCGAGGTATTGGAGGTTATCACCACCGACGAGATCAGCAAAGTCGATCTGCCGCTTTGGTGCCGGCAGACCGGAAACGAGCTGATAGAGATTGTCGAGGATGGCGCGACTTTCCATATCTTTGTCCGCAAGCTGAAGAAGTGGTGGTAAATTAGTGGAGACAATTGCGGCACACGGTGGTCGGCTGGTAAATCGTATCGCCGACCCCAAGACTAAAGAAGGCTGGCTGGCTAAGGCCCAATCGCTGCCTATCATCCAACTTAACGCGCGTGAAATCTCAGACATCAATATGATCGCCGTTGGCGCGTTCAGCCCTCTGGAGGGATTCATGGGGGCCCAAGATTATGAAAGTGTCGTCGAGCGGATGCGCCTGGCCAACGGTCTGCCTTGGACGATTCCCATTACGTTGGCGGTCACCCAAGACGAGGCCGCGGCTTTGTCCGCGGGCGACGATGTTCTCTTGGCGGCGTGCGAAGGCACGCCCGCGGCGGTGCTGCATTTACAGGAAAAGTTCCACTTTGACAAGGAAAAAGAAGCCGACAGAGTCTACCGGACGACGGACTTGTCGCATCCGGGCGTCAAATACCTTATGGACAGCGGCGATATCTTGCTGGGCGGCAAAATCACTTTACTGGACAGGCTCCAAAGCACGGACTTTATCGAAAATCAGCTCGATCCGGCCGAATCGCGTCAATTGTTTCACAAACTCGGCTGGAAACGCGTCGTTGGCTTTCAAACCCGCAACCCCGTCCATCGGGCTCACGAATACATACAAAAGTGCGCCCTTGAAGCCGTGGACGGCTTGTTCTTACATCCGTTGGTAGGCGAGACAAAAAGCGACGATATTCCAGCCGACGTACGGATGCGCTGCTACAAAGTCTTGTTGGACAACTATTACCCGAAAGACCGGGTCGTTTTGGCTATTCTGCCGGCCGCCATGCGCTACGCCGGGCCGCGCGAAGCTATATTCCACGCAATCATCCGCAAGAACTACGGGTGCACGCATTTTATTGTCGGGCGCGATCATGCCGGCGTCGGCAAGTTCTACGGGTCTTTTGACGCGCACTATATTTTTGACGAATTTGACCCGGATGAGCTGGCTATAACACCCTTATTTTTTGACTATACCTTCTACTGCCGCCAGTGCGGGGGCATGGCATCTTACAAGACCTGTCCGCACGATAGTGCCAACCATGTTTCGCTCTCCGGCACCAAAGTCCGGGAGATGCTTGGCGCGGGCGAGATACCGCCGGTTGAATTCAGCCGTCCGGAAGTAGCCCGGATTTTGATCGATGCGATGAAAGGCAAAAGCGGGTGAGCGCTTCGACCACGATAAAGAATCCGGGCCTGCTCAAACTGGACTTGACCATCCGCGGGA
>JAUXSL010000063.1 GCA_030679975.1 Actinomycetota bacterium | reverse complement strand
TGGCGGTCGCCTTCTTCGCGCTGGTCGACGTGCTTCTCCTAAAGGTACAATCCAGCTGGGTTACCAACTTCATCGGTTTTAAAGTCACCCTGCTTCATGTCGATAAGATCAGCCTCTTTGTCGCCTACATCTTCGCTATTGTCGGCTTTCTGGCGATTCTATATACGCTGCATGTCGGGGAAACATGGCACCACTTGTTGGCTTTTTGGTATGTCGGAGCCTCGTTCGGGGCGGTCTTCGCCGGCGACCTCCTCAGTTTTTATCTGTTCTGGGAACTTATGGTCGTCGGCTCGACCGGTCTGGTTTTGCTCAACAAAAAAGATCCGGAAGCCAAGCACGCCGCTTACCGCTATCTATTGATGCATTTAATCGGCGGGGCGGTCTTAATCGGCGGCATCTTTCTCCATTACATGAACACCCGTTCTCTGGCGGTCGCCCCGCTCGATTATAGCTGGGCATCATATCTCATCTTATTTGGTGTCGGGATGAATTCGGCCTGGCTGCTGCTTCATACCTGGCTGCCGGATGCTTATCCGAGGGCGCTTTATACCGGCAGCATTTTCATGGCGGTCTATACCACGAAAACAGCGGTCTACGCCCTGGTGCGGTTCGCGCCCGGCTGGGATTTTGTCGCTTACATGGGAGCGGCGATGGCTGTACTCGGCGTCACCATGACCTTGGTCCAGGGTAACTCGCGCAAGCTGCTCTCTTATTCTATTGTCAGCCAGGTCGGCTACATGGTAGCGGCGATCGGCCTGGGTGGCGGCCTGGGCGTAGATGGCGCCCTTTTCCATCTCTTTAATCATATTCTCTATAAAGCCCTGCTTTTCATGACGGTCGGCGCGGTCATTTACCGTACGGGCAAAGACGATCTTACCGAGATGGGCGGCGTAGCACGCAAGATGCCTATTACTACGGTCTGTGCGGTTGTCGCCTCACTGTCGATTGCGGGGGTGCCGCTTTTCAACGGTTTTGCCAGCAAGGCGCTTATTTTCCAAGCCGCGGACAGCAATATCGTCATTGAAATGATGCTGGAACTGGCGGCCGTCGGCACATTTTTATCGTTTTTCAAATTCACTTATTTTGGGTTTATTCGGCCGAACAAGAACATTGAGGCCAAAGTAACCGAAGCGCCTTGGAATATGACCGTGGCTATGGGTTGCACCGCGGCGCTCTGTTTTATCATCGGCGTGGCGCCCTATCTGGCGATCCCATATTTGCCTTTCGCCTTGCCGGCGGCGGAGACAAACATCTATGTCCTCTCCAGGGTCCTGGGCGTTATGCAGCTCATGGTTGTCTCGGGTCTTTTGTTCTTTCTGGCTTTGCCTGTCTTCGCGCCCCACAAGTGCCGCACCTACGATTTCGATTGGTTTTATGCGCAAATCGGCAAAGGTTTGCAGGTGGTGGCCGAGGGCTTTAGCCGGACCAATAACGCGTTTGAAAGAGCCCTGAGCAGAATAGTCCCGGCAATCATGTCGCTTAAGCCGGCCATATACAAACTGAACGAACTGGCGGCCCGCCTCCTCTTCGCGGTCTTTGTCGATATGTGGCTTTTTAAGCCGGTGACGCAGGCGGTGACTAAATTAAAGGCGGACGAGGCGGCCGAAAATAAAAAGGATACCCACGTCATTGAAAACCTGGCCCGCCTCGGCGAGCGCACCAGTTTTTGGGTCGGCAAGATCGACATAAAGATAATCGACCGGCTGATAGACCAGTTTGCTATGCTCGGCGAGCGCTTGAGCCACTTTACGGGGTTCTTTGACCTCAACGTCGTTGACGGCATCGTCAATGGCGTGGGCACGATAACCCAAAAGGCCGGTAAGCGACTGCGGCCATTCCAGACAGGCGACGTCCAGACATACGGGGTCGTCATGATCGGCGGGGCGTTCTTCGCACTGGTATTCTTCGCGCTCGTCTTCTACGGCGTACTGAGCGTCTCCTAGAACACAGCCGAAAAGGCATCGGCTGTGTTCTGAGGTTTTCGGTTCTAGCGATATCCAGGCGTAACATCTTATGCTAACCTACTCTTAGCATGCTAAGGCTGATCTCTTTAAGCAGCGGCAGTTGTGGAAACGCCGTCTATATTGAGGCGGGGCGGACCAAGCTTTTGGTCGATGCCGGTACCGCTCTTAATTATCTCGGCACTCATCTCGCTGATTTAGGCGTCAAGATCGAAGATCTTGACGCAATCTTATTGACTCACGAGCACAGCGACCATATCCGGTGCGCCGGCGCGCTTTCCCGGCGGTTCGGGACTAAAGTGATGGGCAATCCCGACACCCTGGATGCTTTGCCGCCGTCTTTTGGGCGGGCGAATATCCGGGCTTTTCCGGTTGGGGAGCGATTTGAGGTGGGCGATGTCGAGGTCGAGGCGGTGCCCCATTCGCATGACTGCCGGGCGCCGGTTGGGTTTGTCCTGCGCTATGGGGGCAAAAAGATATGCGTCGCTACCGATCTCGGGCGGGTGACTCGTCCGGTCGAGATCGCGCTCAAGGGCGCCGACATCATTGTCCTTGAGTCAAACCATGACTTTAAAATGCTGGCCCATGGTCGCTATCCGGGAAGGCTCAAGGCGCGGATAGCAGGGGACCGTGGGCATCTCTCTAATACGACGGCCGCCCGGACATTGGCGCGGCTGGCAACGGGCAGCGAGCAAAAAGTCCTGTTGGCCCACTTAAGCTTGGATAACAACAGTCCCGAGATAGCTTTAAAAACGGTCAGCGATATTCTGGCGCGGGAAAATATCGACTCCGTTAAGCTGAGCGTCGCCGGTCGGCTGGCGCCAAGTCCGGTTGTATTAGCTTAAGGCTCCTATTTTCGGCTTCTCGATTTTCCAGTGCTGCTATAGCAGCGCCAAGCCTGCCTCTCTACCAGGCGATATGTCAGCAACTCGAGTTTTGAAACCTTTTCTTAGGGAACATAGGCTTTGAGTTGATGCGAAAACCACGAGCGAATCCGAGCGTAAATTTAATCCCGCTTGCGGGAGCGTCGAAACCCCGGAGGGCGTTGGGAGTGGCGAGCGCCGGTTTTCTTCTCGGCGCGATGCTGACCGTTATGGGTCTCGGTTCCATGCTGGGAACCGACCCCTTAAGTCTCTTTAAGGGCGATTTGCTTAACAAGGCGGTCATCCAAAATACCCCGTCCGAGAGGTTGATAGCCCAGGGCTCGGTCATCGACGTCGCCAAGAAAGTCCAGCCGTCGATTGTCGGCATCCAAACACAAGCAGTGCCAAAGGACGACTCCTACTATGACGCGAAGACCGCGGGGCGGGAAGTTGAAAGCGTCGGTTCGGGCGTGATCATGCGCAATGACGGCTACATTATGACCAACAATCATGTGGTCAATGGCGCTACCAGCATTTTAGTCACAATCGGTGACGAAAAAGTGCCGGCTACGGTCGTAGGCGTCGACAGCAACAGCGATATTGCCGTCATCAAGGTAAAAAAGCCGGATCTGACGGCAGCCCGTTTTGGAGCCGCTAAGAGTCTCCGGGTCGGCGAGTTGGCCGTGGCTATCGGCAGCCCCTTCGGTTTTCAGCACAGCGTCACCGCGGGGGTGATCAGCGCCCTGAATCGTAATGTCACGGTCGGCGGCGACATAGATAGACCTAAAACCTACACCAATCTCATCCAAACGGACGCGGCGATTAATCCGGGAAACAGCGGCGGCGCGCTTATCAACCAAAAAGGGGAGGTCGTCGGGATCAATACTTTGATATACAGTACCAACGGGGTCTCGCAAGGAATCGGTTTTGCCATCCCGGTGGAAGAAGCGCATAGGGTTGCGAATGATCTGATAAATCAGGGCCAGGTGAGGTACCCTTTTATCGGCATTGAAGGCCTGAGCGTCGATCCCGCTCTGGTGAAGAAGCGAAATTTAAACGTTAATCAAGGAGCCTTTATCAGTCAGGTAATGCCCGGCGGCCCGGCCGACAAGGCGGACGCCAAAATCGGTGACGTTATCGTCCGGTTCGGTGAAGAAAAAATCAAGTCGATGGACGACCTGGTCGCCGCGGTCCGGATAGCGGGGATAAACCGAACGACCACACTTCGCGTCATCAGACACGGCAGTGAAGAGGTTCTGACCATTACGACCGCCCCTCGACCGGCTTCCTTTTAGAAGCGCGTTCTCCGATTGACTTACCAGGCTAAATAAGGTTAACTAGCGCTTAGAATATAGGTCCTGCCGCTAAAGGCGGTCTATGCTTGATTATCTAGATGCTGATTTAAGAAACTTCATCAATCAGTACGTCACTTCTTTCTTGGCCTGGGATATTATTGTCTTTTTTCATAAGAACCCCAGCGCTATCGGCGCCGCCAATGAGTTGGCCGGCAGGCTTGGCAGGCGGGCTGAGGATATAGAGCAAGCCGCTCAGGAGCTTGTGGGCAAGGCCGTTTTGACGTGCGACGACACTATCTTTATGTACACCCCGAGTGACGATACCAGGCTCCTGGTGGACAGGTTTGTCCAAGCAATCAATATCCGGGAAAAACGGCTCTTGATATTGACAGAGGTGTTGAAGAGAAGATGAGACAAAACCGGCAGACGCCGCCATTGGATTGGGCGCCGGCGCGCTTGCTTGAAGCGATAACCGACGGCGTTGGAAACAGAAGCAAAGACAGCGGCGCCGATGATTGAGCATAAGCTGGCCCGTCTGGTAGACGACGCCCTGGGAAGGGCCGTTGAATCGGGCCGGCTCAAAATCGCGCGCCGGCCGATCGTCGAAATCGCCCGCCCGCACGAAAAGGGCCACGGCGATTGGGCTTCAAATGTCGCTTTGATATTGGCTAAAGAAGCCGGCGTCGGCCCGCGCGTCATTGCCGACATCATCCTCGACCGGATAGAACGGCCGCCGTATGTAGCCGATGTCACTATTGCCGGTCCCGGGTTCATCAATTTTCGTTTAAGCAATACCTGGCTGTATGAGGCTCTAACGGCTATCCGCACTCAGCGGGACCGCTATGGTTGGTCCGAGCTGCCGACGGGTGAAAGGATCCAGGTTGAATTTGTCAGCGCCAATCCGGTCGGGCCGATGCATGTCGGTCACGGCCGTTGGGCCGCTGTCGGTGATAGTCTGGCCAGGTTGTTGCTGGCCGCCGGCAGCGAGGTCCAGCGGGAGTTCTATATAAATGACTGGGGCAACCAGATGCTTAACTTCGGGGCGTCGGTGGCGGCGCGCTACCGTGAACTCTTAGGGGCACCGCTGGAGTTGCCGGAAGACGGCTACCGGGGTCACTACATCATCGATATCGCCCAAGAGATAGTCGACAAGGATGGCGACAAGTATCTTGACCTCGGCTTTGAACAGCAGGGAAAACTTTTTTCCGCCCGCGCGTACAAGCAAGTTCTCGAGCATATAAAAAAGACCCTCGAAGCGATGGACGTCACCTTCGACTGCTGGTTTTCCGAGCGGGCGCTACACGACTCCGGCGAGCTGGATGAGACTTTGGCGCTGCTTGAGGCGGGGGGCTATAGCTACCGGGCCGATGGGGCGCTCTGGCTAAGAACAACTGATTTTGGCGACGACAAAGACCGGGTTTTGGTCCGGGAGAATGGCGAACCGACTTATTTCGCCGCCGATATCGCGTATCACCGGGACAAGATCAGGCGCGGCTATACCAAGCTGATCGATATCTGGGGCGCCGATCACCACGGCTACGTCGCCCGGATGCAGGCGGCCATGGCCGCGCTTGGAGCCGAACCGGGCAGCCTTGAGATAATCATCGGCCAGTTGGTCAGTTTATACAGCGGCGGCAGGCCGATAAAGATGTCCAAGCGCACAGGCGAGATGGTCACGCTCGAGGAACTACTGGCGGAAGTCGGCAAAGATGCGGTGCGCTACTTCTTCCTTATGCGGGGCACCGACACCGCGCTCGATTTCGATATCGAGCTGGCCAAGAGTGAGACGGCGGAAAATCCGGTTTACTATGTTCAGTATGCCCACGCGCGCATATGCAGCATCCTGCGCCACGCCGCCGAGAACGATCTCGCGCCGGCGGGAACCGGCGCCGACTTGGCTCTCTTGGACCATCAGGCGGAACTGGCGCTCCTGCGCGAGCTGGCTGAAGCCCCGTCCGTTATCATGCGCGCCGCCGCCAACCGGGCGCCTTACCGGCTGACCAAATATCTACAGGATGTGGCCGGCTTGTTTCACCAGTTCTATCACCAATGCCGGGTCGTCTCAGACGATGAAAAGCTCTCCGTTGCCCGGCTGGCGCTTTGTGACGGCACACGCCAGGTCATCAAGAATGTCCTTTGGTTGATAGGGGTGTCGGCGCCGGAGAAGATGTGATTGTGTCTCTTGTCTAACGCCTGTCCGGTAGGGTAATCTTGCCAAGAAAATATCTCAACTTGGGAGCGCTGGTGGTTTTACCGATTACAGCTAATATCAATAACGCGAACCACCTGGAGATCGGTGGTTGCGATACCGTTGAGCTGGCCAAGAAGTTTGGCACACCACTCTTTGTCTACGATGAAGAGTCGGTCCTGGCCAGGTGTCGCGCTTATAAAGCCGCTTTCTCGGACGGGCCGACGCGAGTTGAGGTAATCTACGCCGCCAAGGCCTTTTTATGTTTGGCTTTTGCCCGGCTGATAGCCGATGAGGGTTTGTCGATCGATGTAAGTTCCGGCGGGGAGCTTTTTGTCGCTCTCAAAGCGGGCTTTCCGATCGAGCGCATCTATCTGCACGGCAACAATAAAACACCGGCGGAACTTGAGATGGCGCTGAAGAACAACATCGGTTGGATAGTCGTCGATAGTCTTACTGAATTGGCGGCGTTGGACCGGCTGGCGGCGGCCACGGGCCGGCGCCAACGGATATTCTTGCGTCTGACCCCGGGCATAAAGCCGCAGACCCATCGGTATATCCAGACCGGGCAGGTAGACTCCAAGTTCGGATTCGGCATCGAGGATGGTTCAGCCAAGCAGGCGATTGAAAGGGCGCTGGCGGCCAAGCATTTAGAGCTGGTCGGTTTCCACGCCCACATCGGCTCTCAGATATTCGTGCTCGATTCATACGCTAAATCTATCGAGATATTGGTCGATTTTATCGCCGCGATTCAGAAAACCACACACTTTTTTCCGGCCAAGCTCAATATCGGCGGTGGCTTGGGGATCAGATACGTCGCCACGGATGAACCGGCTTCAATTGCGGACTACGCCGGGGTCGTCTTTGACGCGGTGGCGGCCGCCGGGAAAAAGAGGGGGCTGGCCTTACCGGAGTTGGCGATAGAGCCGGGGCGTTCGATTGCCGGCAGCTCTTGTGTGACTCTATACCGCATCGGCACCATAAAAGAGGTGCCCGGTGTGCGCACATACGTTTCAGTGGACGGCGGAATGTCGGATAATCTGCGGCCGATGCTCTATGGGGCGGTTTACGAGGCTCTGTTGGCTAATAAGGCCGGCGATCAGCCGGCCATGACGGTCACGATAGCAGGCAAGCATTGCGAATCCGGCGATATCCTGATAAAGGATATCGAATTGCCTAAACTTGAGATTGGCGATATCCTCTGTACACCGGCGACAGGCGCTTACGGTTACGCCATGGCCAATAATTTCAATCTGCAGCCCAGGCCGGCGGTCGTAATGGTCAAGGACGGCCGGGCCCGAATGATAATCAAACGAGAGAGTTATGAGGACTTAATAAGGAACCAGGTCTATGAGTGATGTCATCAACATTGGCTTGCTCGGTCTCGGTACGGTCGGGCGCGGGGTCTGGCAGCTCCTCGAGCGGCCCAACGATGTCATAACCAACCGGCTGGGCTGCCGGCTGAAAATAAAGAAAATCCTCGTCAGGGACCCGGCCAAAGAAAGAGGCGTTGATATTCCTGCGAGCCTCTTCATAACCGACGCCCGCGAGATACTCGACGATGACGACATCCAAATAGTCGTCGAGGTCATTGGCGGCACCCTTCTGGCCCGCCAGGCGGTCAACCAGGCGCTGGCCGCGGGCAAGTCCGTCGTTACCGCCAATAAAGAACTGATGGCTAATTTCGGCCAAGAAGTCATGGAAGAAGCCGAGCGCCGGGGGGCCGATCTCTTTTTTGAAGCCAGTGTCGGCGCCGGCATCCCGATAATCCAACCGCTAAAAGTCTCCCTGGTCGGCAATCGCATCCAGCGGGTTATGGGCATCATCAACGGCACGACCAACTTCATCTTATCGAAAATGGATGACGGGCAGGGTTACGAGGCCGCTTTGGCCGAGGCGCAAGCGCTTGGTTACGCCGAGCGCGATCCGGCCGATGATATTGAGGGCAAGGATGCCGCCGCCAAGATAGCCATCCTGGCGTCGATAGCTTTTAACAGTCGCGTCACCGCGGGGCAAGTCCACACCGAGGGAATAAGCGCCGTCAGCGCCAAAGACATAATGTATGCCCGGGAACTCGGATATGCCGTCAAGTTGCTGGCGGTGGCTAAACTCGATGATGGATCGAAGTCCTCCGGGATCGATGTGAGAGTCCACCCGGCGATGATCCCGCTCGACCACCCGCTGGCGGCGGTCACGGAAGCTTATAACGCTATCTTTGTCGAAGGGGATGCTGCCGGTGAGCTGATGTTCTTTGGGCAAGGCGCCGGAAGTTTGCCGACCGCCGGCGCCGTGGTCGCCGACGTCGTTCTGGCGGCCGATAATATTCAAAGGTCGACAGCCGGGCGCCTCGGTTGCACCTGCTTCAATTCTTGGCCCATCAGGCCGATCGACGAAGTTGAATCGAGCTTTTATATTCTTATCGAAGCTATGGATAGGCCGGGCGTTCTTGCACAAATAGCCAAAGTCTTTGGCGACCACCAGGTGAGCATCGGCAATGTCATCCAAAAACAGACAGAGCAGGGACTTGCCGAAGTCGTCTTCATGACCCACAGGGTCGTCGAGGGCAACCTCAGGTCGGCGCTCGATCAGATAGCGGCTTTGGACGTTGTCGACAAGGTAAGAAATGTCATCCGAGTGGAGGTAGGCCAAACATGACCAAGTCGTGGCCGGGGATTATCGAGGCTTATCGAACTTATTTGCCGGTGACCGACAAGACTCCTGTCTGTACGCTGTATGAGGGCAATACGCCGCTGGTACCGTCTAAAATGATCGGGCCCCGGCTGGGCCTGGAGTTGTACTTTAAATATGAGGGCCTCAACCCGACCGGTTCCTTTAAAGACCGGGGGATGACTATGGCGATAAGCAAGGCCAAGGAGGCCGGAGCGGTGGCGGTGATCTGCGCTTCCACCGGGAATACCTCCGCTTCAGCCGCCGCCTACGCGGCGGCCAACGGCTTGAAGTGCGTTGTCGTCATTCCCAAGGGGCGGATCGCAGCGGGCAAGCTGGCCCAGGCGCTCGCTCACCAGGCGCAAGTATTGGCGGTCGACGGCAATTTCGACGAGGCTCTGGAGATAGTCCGTTACCTGACGGAAAAACATCCGATCGAGCTCGTCAATTCGATTAATCCCGATAGGTTGGAGGGGCAAAAGACGGCGGCGTTCGAGATCTGCGATCAACTCGGGAAGGCCCCGGAATACCTGGCTATCCCGGTCGGCAATGCCGGTAACATTACCGCTTACTGGATGGGCTTTGTCGAATACAAACGGCGCGGTATCTCCAACAGCCTGCCCCGCATGTTTGGCTTTCAAGCCGCGGGGTCGGCCCCTATAGTCTTAGGGCGGCCGGTCAAGAACCCGGAGACGATCGCATCGGCTATTCGCATCGGCAACCCGGTCCGGTGGAAACAAGCCGAGGAAGCAGCCGCTTCATCCAACGGGCGCATCGACGCGGTCACCGACGAAGAAATATTGGCGGCTTATGAGATGCTGGCCGCGGAAGGTCTCTTTGTCGAACCGGCCTCGGCGGCGTCGGTTGCCGGGGTGATAAAGATGGTCGAAGCGAAGGCGATCGCCGCCGGTTCGCAGGTGGTCTGTGTCCTTACAGGTCACGGTTTAAAGGACCCCAACGCCGTCGATCTTATCAGTAATAAGGTCAGGTATGTCGATGCCACAAAGAAGGCCGTCGAGACGGCCGTCATGGGCGAAGGTCTCTTCTGATTATGACCGCGGTGGTTAAGACACCGGCTTCATCGGCCAACCTTGGCCCCGGCTTTGACGTCTTGGGGCTGGCTTTGACCCTCTACGATACTATTTCTCTGGTCCCCGGGAGAGCCGGA
Organism: Actinomycetota bacterium; assembly: GCA_030679975.1. GTDB lineage: Bacteria > Actinomycetota > Aquicultoria > CAJVYJ01 > JAUVQD01 > JAUXSL01. Next base: position 1,016 of record JAUXSL010000063.1, on the reverse strand, counting down.
CTAACGCTGACTGTCTCCGGTGAAGGCCGGGGTAAACTGGACAGATCGCCGGAAGGGAACCTAGCGGTTCGGGCTGTTAAAGCCGTGTACGCGGAGATCGGGGCGGAGCCGCCGGCCATCGACATTCACATGGACAACGCCATCCCGTTGTCGCGGGGCTTGGGCAGCAGCGCCGCCGCTATCGTCGGGGCGCTGACCGCGGCTAGCGCTTTTTCCGGGGCGGACCTAAACAGAGATCGATTGTTCGCCTTGGCGGTCGAGTTGGAGGGGCATGCCGACAACGTGGCCGCGGCGGTCTACGGCGGCCTGACGATATCCTTTAAGCAAGGGGACACATTTAACGTGCGCCGGTCTCTTCCGGCGGCTAATATCGGCGTCGCTTTACTCCTGCCTGAGGCGGGCCTATCGACGGCCAAGGCCCGCGCCGCGCTTCCGGAGGAAACACCTCGGGCCAATGCTGTTTTCAATATTGGCCGGACCGCGCTGCTGGTCGAAGCTTTGCTCTCCGGCGACCTTGATTGCCTGGCCGCCGCGGTTGAAGACGCGCTCCACCAACCCTGGCGGCGCGGCCTTATCCCCGATTACAACGTCACCGAATACGCCTGTTATCAAGCCGGCGCCAGAGGGGTCGCCTTAAGCGGCGCCGGGCCGTCCTTGATCGCCTTCTACGACAAAAAAGATGAGACCGCCTTCAAAGCCGCGCTGGCAAAGGAAGTTGAATCGGCCGGAATCCAACGCCTGGCGATCTGGCCGGATATCGATGTGGACGGGGCGGTCGTAGCTACTTGCTTAGAGGCCCGGCCGAAAACCCCTTGGGCCGGTCAAAATTAGAGGACGCGGCCGAAAGCCCCGGATGCAAGGCAGACGAAAGCCGAGGTGAGGGAGCGTATGTGTGATTACGTGACTGAGCCGAGGCCGAGGATAACGCAGCAGACGGGGTTTTCGGCCGCGCTCTTAGGGGACACCATCCATGTTCGATAACGACATGCGTTAATGATTGCAAGCGCAACGACTTT
>JAUXSL010000055.1 GCA_030679975.1 Actinomycetota bacterium | reverse complement strand
ATCGAGAATTATATCCCGGCTGTGGCCGAACTGACGCGGCGCGGTTGCTTCGCTTTTAGAATGGGCGCTGTCGTTAACAGGCCTTTGGAACAGACCAACCCAATGATTATTGACTACGCGGCCAACGGCAGCCGGACTGATTTCTTGGATATATACTTGGCGGCTAAGTGCCGATTTTTCATAGGCGATACCGCTGGAATATATGCTGTCCCCGCGATATTTAGAAGGCCGATCGCTTTTGCTAACTTCATTCCTCTTGAACACGCTCATACTTGGGGGCAGAACGATCTATTTATTCCTAAGTTGCTATGGCTTCGGGGGGAGAGTCGTTTTTTAACCTTTAAAGAAATCTTTGATAACGGTATCGGCAGATTTTTAGAGGCCGATCAATATGAACGGATGGGAATTGATAGTATCGAGAATACACCTGAAGACATCGCCGCTCTAGTCGTTGAAGTGGACGAGCGATTAAGAGGGACCTGGAAGTCGACACCGGAAGACGAGGAACTGCAACGCCGGTTTTGGTCGCTATTCAACCCCAGCGAGCTGCATGGAGAAAAAATGGTGTCGCGCATCGGCGCTGATTTCTTGCGCACGTACCGCGATTTGTTGGATTAAACCGAGTGGGTAGTGTTTATAGATGAAGTATGATTTTACAATTATCGGCGGCGGGATAGTCGGCCTGGCAACAGGCCTGGCTCTAAGCCGGGCCTGTCCCGGCGCAAGTCTACTGATATTAGAAAAAGAGGAGAACTGGGCATCGCATCAGTCCGGCCGTAACAGTGGTGTTATTCACTCGGGCATCTACTACAAACCCGGCAGCCTAAAGGCGACCATGACCCGGGTCGGAAGCCGCGCCCTGCTTGAATTCTGCCGTGCGCAGGGCATTGCTTTCGAGATTTGCGGCAAGGTTATAGTTGCTACACAAAGCTGGGAATTGCCGCTACTGGAAAATCTTTACGAGCGCGGCCTGGACAACGGCTTGCGGGTAAAGAAGATCAGTGTTGCCGAGCTCAAAGACATAGAACCTCATATTTTTGGGCTGGCGGCAATCAAGGTTTTAGAAACCGGGATCGTTGACTACAGGCGGGTGGCGGAAACATTCGCGGCGCTAATAGAAACGGCCGGTGGTGATTTGCGTCTAAACACTGAAGTAAAAAAACTGGATATACGGGCCGATGGTGTCAATATCGAATCTCAGCGGGGCTCCTTTAAAACCCGTTATCTAATCAATTGCGCCGGGTTGCACAGCGATAGGATCGCCGGGTTGGTCCAAGCCAAGACCGGCGCCAAGATCATTCCTTTTAGGGGCGAATACTACGAGTTAAGACCCGACAAGCGTTACTTGGTCAAACACCTTGTCTATCCCGTCCCAAACCCGAGTTTTCCGTTTCTTGGGGTCCACTTCACCCGGATGATCGACGGCGCAATTCACGCCGGCCCCAACGCTGTCTTAAGTTTTAAGCGGGAAGGATATAAGAAAACCGATTTTGGCTGGAAGGACTTTGCTGAGATCATCACCTATCCCGGGTTTTGGAAGTTGTTGTCAAAGCATTTAAAAGCGGGGACTGAAGAGATTATCAGATCATTCAGCAAAAGAGCGTTTACGAAAAGCCTTCAACAGCTGTTGCCGGAAGTCACCGCGGCTGATTTAGTCCCGGCCCCCGCCGGGGTCAGAGCCCAAGCTCTCCTTAAAGACGGCCGGCTGGTCGATGATTTCTTGCTTGTCGAAGAAAGAAATACTCTTCATGTCTGCAATGCTCCGTCACCCGCGGCAACGGCATCGATTGACATAGGCGCGTTTATCGCCCGACGGGTTTTAAGCGCCTCGGGCATCCCGTCAAAACCGCAGAGACGGCCTCAAGCTCAAAGCTAATCCAGGGCTTGAAGTTGCTTTAAGGTATGCAATCTGCCGCCGGCGGTTTGCAGGTCTTTCCAGCTGCCGGATTCAACTAATCGGCCGTTTTCAAGCACATGTATGAGGTCGGCGTTTTTCACTGTCGCCAAACGATGGGTGACAATCATGATCGTCATGAACCTGGCCAGCATCTCAACCGCTTTTTGGATCTTCTTTTCAGATTCGGCGTCAAGGGCGCTGGTCGCTTCGTCAAGGATTAAAAGCTTAGGTTTTCTTACCAGAGCCCTGGCCAGGGCCAGTCTCTGTCTTTGGCCCCCGGAAAGTCTGACGCCGCGATCGCCGACGATAGTTTCGTAACCATCGGGTAACCGGTCGATAAAATCGTGAGCATAGGCCGTCTTTGCCGCCGCGATAATTTCTTCATCAGTCGCGCTCGGTTGGCCCCAGGCGATATTGGCTTTAACGGTGGTGTGGAACAATATAGTGTCTTGAGCGACGTAACCAATCAGGTTTCTCCAGCTGCTTAGGTTGACTGTTTGAAGATCGACCCCGTCGATTAAGACCATGCCTTTTTCGGGTACCACCAGTCCCATTATCAAGTCTACGATCGTGCTTTTCCCGGCGCCCGAACTACCGACGATAGCGGTAGTTTTACCGGCCGCTAGCTCAAGATCAATATTGTTTAGAATTGTTTTGTCGGGAATGTAGCCAAAGCATAAGCCCTTCAAGGCAACGCTTTGGCTCAGGTCCGAAAGTTTTATATTGCCGCTTTGTTCTCGCATGGCTGCGGCTTCCGCCTGTAGGGCTTCAATCCGATCGAGGCCCGGTAAACTGGCCATCAGGAAATGGATATTCCCTTGGCTGCTTGAGAGCCGGGGCACCAGGCGATAAAAAATGAAGAGAAAAAGTATCAGATTGGCCAAAGGCATATGAAAGCGGGCCAGCGCTACATATATTCCTGAGCATAAAACACCGATTGACGATAGTTCGTAAATGGCTTTGAGCCAGACTTCATTTAAGCTGTTCTTAAGATGAATCTGTGCCAAGGTATTTAAGTATTTACTGAATTGCGAGACGGTCGACTCCTCGATCGCACAGCCCTTGATAAGCTTCGCGCCGGATATTTGTTCGGTCGCTTCACTTTGCAGGTCGGCATTGGCCTGGGAAATGCCGTTGCCGTATTCTATGGCCCGGGCCCGGCGCTTGCGCAGGACTACAACTAAGGTGCCTCCGATCAGCATGGAAGCCAGGGTCATTTTAATTGAGACAAAAAGAGCTAAAAATAGATAAACGGCGATGGTCGTGCAAGCAGTCATCAATAACATTAATTGACTAAAGGCGCTGCATGCTCTCTCCACCTCGGTTGTGAGCGCGCTGGTAAGGTGGCCGACTTTCTGTTTAAGAAAGAAGGGCCAGCCGGCGTCAAAAATGGCTTGATACAATTGGCCTCTAAGATGCGCTTGAAAGCGGTAAAGCGAACCAAAGAATAGTTTTTGTTGCACCAAAGTGAGTGTTTGTTGCGATATCGCGATTAAAAAAATAAGAACCAGGGTGTTTTCGATAGTGGTTGAAAGGCCGAGGAGAGAAAAGACTTTTTGCGTCATAACGACAACTCGCCCGCCGGCACCAGTCGCGTTGGCGTCTCCGGTGGCTAGATTTAGCAGTGGGACCAGAAACGCAATAGCTATGCCCTCCAGAAGGCTGGCCGCCACCATAGTTCCTACGACAAGCGTGATTCTGAGCGGTTGTTCGGTTATGACCCTGCGAATAAACTTTGGGATTGTCATAAGGCCGAATCCACCTGAGTTGAATTATTGGGGTGAAGGATAGATTTAATGTTCATTTTGTGAACAAATATAAGACCTGTCTCTCTGAAA
>JAUXSL010000053.1 GCA_030679975.1 Actinomycetota bacterium | reverse complement strand
TCATCATCCACTGCTAAGATTATAACCAATAGCTCACTCTTTATCAAAGAAAATTTAAGAAGAGTAAAACTTATGGGTTTCCCGGCGGAGGTTTGTTAATCCGATATTGGTGTTGAAGGGAGACTGTCATAAAATCCTCGTAAGCCGGCTAAGCTACCGTAAGAACTCAGCCGCGGCATCCGGCTCGGCGATGTTTATCATGATGCCTGTGCCGAACTCAAAGCCGGCCATAGTGCTAAGTTTTGGCAGAATAGTCATATGCCAGTGATAATCGCCGGCCTCGCGGAAGGGCACGGTATGCAAATATAGGTTGTAAGGAGGATCTCCAAGCCGGTCGCGCAAGCGCTCCAGGGTAAACTTAACAATCTCCGCCGCCGCCGCCAATTCCGCCGCGCCCGCACCGGAAAATCCCGGTTGATGGGCCTTGGGCACGATATACATCTCGAATGGCGTGCGCGAAGCGTAAGGGCAAAAAGCCAGAAAATGCTCGTTTTCCGCTATCAGCCTCTCTTTATAGGACGCCTCATACGCGAGCATAGAGCAGACCGGGCACTGACCGCTTTTGGCCCGTATCTCTTTCATCCGCGCCAATTCCTTCCCGATCAATGGCGCGACCATCGGCAAGGCAAAAAGTTGGGAATGGGGATGCTCGATAGAGGCCCCGGCTTCGCGTCCCTGATTGATGATGATAATCGCCGACTCCAAACTAGGGTCTTGAGCCAGGTCTTTCAGCCTCTCCCGGTAGACGGTGAAAACCTTGAGTACGTCGGCTACCGGCATATGGGCCAGCGTGGCATTGTGCTCGGGACCGTGGATAATGACTTCGTGACGGCCGGCGGCCGGCATGGATAGATAGGGTTGTTCCGGGTGAACGACGCCGGGTGGCTCGCTAAAAGCCGGGTACTTATTCGGGACGACCCGCACTTCCCAGCCGGGACCATCGGCCCGGCTACCGACTGGGCGCAAGGCAAAGACCTCCGGCGGCGTCTGACTTTCATTGCCCGCGCAAAAGGGACAGCCGGACAAGCGCTCGCCTACCTGAGGCTTTGGGTCGCGGGAAAATGATTCGGGTCGCATAGCCCGTCCCGTGGCTATCACGACCCAATCTCCGGTTAAAATATTCTGTCTAAGTTCAGACACGCTAAAAGGTCCCCGATCAACCGCCGGCAAGCATAAAGCCTGTCTGAATCAGCAAGATGCCTATAAACCAATATATAGCGGTCCGGAGCGAAGGGCGAAAAATGGCGTCGACCCCGGGGACCACGTACCGGAGAAAGATCGCGGCTATCACAATCAGGGCCCCGACCACTCCCAAGCCGATCATTTGCGAGTTGCTGGCTGTCATTTTACCTTAACTCCTCTCTTAATGCTTAAAGTGGCGACTGCCGGTGAAGACCATAGTTATCTTGTGTTTATTGGCCGCCGCTATTATCTCGTTGTCGCGGATAGAGCCTCCGGGCTGAATGATAGCCCTAATGCCGGCGGCGGCGGCCGTCAGGACGGCATCCGGAAACGGAAAGAACGCGTCGGACGCCAGGACCGTCCCTTGCCCTTTCTCACCGGCCTTCTTAACCGCCAACATCGTCGAATCGACCCGGCTCATCTGGCCGGCGCCGATGCCGACGGTCGCCATTTCAGCCGCTAAGACAATCGCGTTTGATTTGACGTTTTTAGCTACTCGCCAAGCAAAGACGAGATCGCGCCATTCATCTTCCGTAGGCATCGTGGTAGTGACGACTTTCATGTCATCCAGCGATTCAGTTAAAGTATCGGCGTCTTGAATCAAAATGCCGCCTTGGATACGCTTGATATCGCGGGTTTCCGGCAGATAAGCCGCCTCCGGCATGGCCAGTAAGCGCAGATTTTTCTTTTCGGTTAAGACCGCCAGCGCGTCGTCTTCAAACTCCGGGGCGATGACTCCCTCTAAGAACGGCTCGACCAATAGCTTGGCTGTAGCCAAGTCGACCGGCCGGTTGATCGCGACAACACCCCCGTAGCCTGAGAGCGAATCGGCGTCAAAAGCCCGCCGGAAAGCTTGAGAGACGTCATCATCAACGCAGACCCCGGCGGGATTGTTGTGCTTGATAACGACGACCGCCGGCCGATCGAATTCATTGGCGATCCGCCAAGCGGCGTCAAAATCCAGGATATTGTTGAATGACAAAATCTGTCCGTGCAACTGCTGCGCAAAGACAAGCGCGCCCGGCGCGGCCATCTCATCGCGATAAAACGCGGCGCGCTGGTGGGGGTTTTCTCCATAACGCAGATCGCTTATCTTTTCAAAAACCATTTTCAAGAGCGGCGGGAAGTCGTGGTCTTCCTCCAGATACTCGTAGATGGCTTCATCATAATCGGCTGTGTGCCGGAACGCCTCGCGCGCCAGATCGCGCCGCGTCTCCTCGGTCAGCGCTCCCTCGTTCTTCTCCATCTCCAGCAAGACCTCGCCGTATCTTTCGGGGTTGACGACGACGGCTACGGTGGCCATGTTTTTTGCCGCCGAGCGGATCATCGACGGGCCGCCGATGTCGATGTTTTCAATCGCCTCTTCGAGTGTCACGTCCGCTTTCTTTATAGTTTCCTGAAAGGGGTAGAGGTTGACGACGACCAGATCAATAGGGTCTATGCCGTGCTCGGACAACTGGTCCATATGGCTTGGCAGGTCCCGGCGGGCCAACAAGCCTCCGTGGATTTTGGGGTGAAGGGTCTTGACGCGCCCGTCCAGGATTTCCGGAAAACCGGTCACGTCGGCTACTTTGATAACGTCAACCCCGGCTTCGCTTAATGTCTTGGCGGTCCCCCCGGTCGAGATAATCGTGATCCCATGCTTCTTTAGACCCTTGGCGAAATCGACCAGTCCGGTTTTGTCCGATACACTGACCAGCGCCCGTTTAATCTTCATTTAGCCTCCTGTATGTTTCGGCAGTATCTTCACTCTTCGCCCTTCGCGCTTTAGGCGCCCGGTCGCCCATAGTTTCACGGCATAAGGCAGATGCTTGTGCTCAACTTTGTGCACGCGCTCCAGCAGCGTCCGCTCATCATCATCCTGATGGACCGGTACGACCTCCTGGATGATGATAGCGCCGGTGTCATAGCCGGCATCGGCGAAATGAATGGTGATGCCGGTGACCCTGGCGCCGTATTCCAAAGCATCGCGAACGGCGTGGGCGCCGGGAAAAGACGGCAATAACGACGGGTGCAGATTAATGACGGCATCGGGATACGCGTCCAGGATCGGCGCCCCTACCAAGCGCATATACCCGGCCAGCACCACCAATTCGACCCGGTTTTCTTTGAGCCGGCGAACGATTTCCTTATCATAATCATCATTAGAGTTAAACGCTTGCCTGTCAACCCAAAAATGCGGGATACCATGCGACTCGGCTCTGATAAGGCCGTAAGCATCCGGGCGGCTGCCGATAACGACCCCGACCTTGGCGGGCAGATCGCCCGAAGCGCAAGCGTCTATGATAGCTTGCAGATTGGTGCCGCCCCCGGAGATCAATACCCCCAGAATGGTCTCTGGCTTATTTTTTGACAATTTCGGATTCAAGGACGAGTTTGCCCAGTTCTTGCTCTTCCGACAGCGGGATAGGATATTCGCCGTCAAAACAAGCGAGACAAAAATCCTCTCGCCGGCAACCTGTGGCCCGGACGAGTCCCTCGAAACTTAGATATTTCAAGCTATCGGCCCGTAGAGACTCGCCGATCTCTTCAACTGTTTTAGCCGCCGCGATCAGCTGGCCCTCGCTGTCCGTGTCGATGCCGTAAAAGCACGGAAAGGTAACAGGCGGAGAGCTGATGCGCAAATGCACTTCGGTAGCGCCCGCTTCTTTCAATATATTTACTATCTGGCGGCTGGTATTTCCCCGGACTATGGAATCATCCACTACCACCAGGCGCTTGCCTTCTATAACTTCAGACAACGGATTTAGCTTCAACTTGACCCCCAGCTGCCTTAAAGTCTCATCCGGCTGGATAAAGGTCCGCCCGACGTAACGGTTCTTGATCAACCCCTCGCCAAAAGGGATGCCGGACTCTTGAGCATAACCGATAGCGGCCGGGGTGCCGGAATCAGGCAATCCGATGACCAGATCGGCTTCGATCGGCTCTTCTTTGGCCAACTCCATTCCCATGCGCTTGCGCGCGACATAGAGATTTTGGCTGTTTATCCGGCTATCGGGTCTGGCAAAATAGATAAACTCAAAAACGCAAAGCGAAGGCTTCTTTGGCGTAACCACCTGCTCCGAACGCAGGCCGCGCTCGTCGATGACGATCATCTCGCCGGGCTTGACGTCGCGCTCATAAGTGGCGCCGACGATATCCAGGGCGCAAGTCTCGCTCGCCAGGACCCAACTGGCCCCGAGTTTGCCGATAGAGAGAGGTCGCACGCCGTAAGGGTCGCGGATAGCCAGCAATTGACTTTCAGTCATGATGATGATGGCGTAAGCCCCAAGGAGGCGTTTCATTGTCGCCGCCGTCGCCGTTTCTATAGAGTCGTCGACAGCTTTCGCTATCATACCGGCTATGACTTCCGTGTCGCTGGTAGACCGGAAGCGGCTGCCGTTGGCCATCAACTCCTGGCGGAGCTCGCGGCTGTTCAGAAGATTTCCGTTATGGACCAGCGCCAGGGTGCCGTTCTTATAGACTTTATGTATCGGTTGGGAGTTTTCCCAGCGGGTCGAGCCGGTCGTCGAATAGCGGACGTGCCCGACCGCGATATGCCCCTGCAAACTAGCTAATTTGCGCTCGTCGAAGACCTGGGGGACGAGCCCCATGTCTTTAAAGACCACTGTGGATTCGCCGTCGGCCACCGCGATACCGGCGCTTTCCTGGCCGCGATGTTGAAGAGCGTGGAGACCAAAGTAGGTAAGGCGAGACACGTCCTGACCGGGCCCGTAAACGCCAAAAACGCCACAAGCCTCTTCGGGACGATCGTCTGAGAAATCGGAGTCTAAAGGTGACACGCTTTTTTCCATAGCGATTAGCTTCATGATATCAGACTTACCCCAATAAAAGCGATAAGTAAATTGGGGATAATGATTTTATTATGAAAAAACGCTTCAGCTTCTCGCTCACCTCTCTGAGAGCCCGAACGATTATCGTGGTGACCGTGATGCTGGCGCATGACTATATGATCACGGGAGACGTCAAGGAACGGGCCATGTATGCCGCTAAGGCGGCGGGGCGCAACCGGGTATCGGCTCACACAGATATAGAGGGACAAGAGCGCCATAGGACCTCGTAAACCGCCGGAGACAGTAAGGCTTAGGCGCTAAAAACCCGACCTGATCTTCAGCCGGACGCTCAGACCACTTTAGGTGCCGGGCTTAATGGTTGGCAGAAGCAGAAACCCGGCGACGGCAAAGTGGTTGTCGAAGGTGAAAACTTCGGTCAAGCCAAGTTTTTTCATCCAAACAAACGAGGTGGCGTCAACAAAGCTGAAGGTTTGGTCCTGGTATTTATGCAGAAATAGATAGGCATCCTTCTCAAACTCTTCAGGAGTGAACAAGCGCTCAAGGCGCGGGCTTTCTTGGATGTGCCGCAAAAAACTAAAAGCGGATGCGTGTCCAAGAGATGAGCGTATCAGCGTATATGACTCACCGATAACATGGTTGGAAGTGATTAGTCCCGGTCGCTCAGACAGAAGGAGCGGTAGCGTTTCTTGGGCTGACGCATGGTTGGCGTCATCCTCATCTCTCAGCGCGTACCAGGCCGAGGAGTCAACGAAAACCCGTTTAATCATAGCGCTGTTTTTTTCGATCGATCAAATAGCGATCATGGCGCTCGGATATATCGTTACGGCCGGACTTGCCTCCGCCGATTAAATTCATGAGGGGGTCGTCAAATGGTATTTCATTTTCAGCCAGCACCCGGCGCACGCCCTCCCTTACCAGGAAGGCTTTTGACACGCCGCTTTTGCGGGCCGCTCTATCAAGGTTTTTGTTGAGTTCCGGTTCGAGATAGAACTGCAATCTTTCCATTTTCTGTTCCATATTACCACCCCCTAAAGACGTATACATTACTTTAGTTGTCAGTATACGCTAAAGATTAGTTAAATCAAACAAATTAAGCTTAGACATTAGGGGGTCGGGTCTT